>CAYTDR010000137.1:0-12168 GCA_964436185.1 uncultured Candidatus Obscuribacterales bacterium
ATTTTAGCCATGAAAAATACGATGCCGATTTGACCAAGGCGGTCAGGGCGGCATCGTACATGCTTCGACGGGAGCATAGAATTGAACAAGAATCTTGCAGCGCTTAGTTCTCTGAGAACCGTTATACGATCAGTGATTCAACAGTCTGCCCGACTTCGATTCTCTTTTCGATGAGATGTTTTTTCGTTCTTCGAGCTCGCAGGATTCCGACAACATTGCCTGTTCTCGCAATTCTTTCCATTGTTCGTTGTGCTCTATCAGCAACATATGGATTGTCATCCATGCACAGCGGCTCAATGATTCTGATTGGCACATTGTGATTCTCAGCCAGAGCATATCTAACTTCAGAATCATTGTCGCGCAGCATCATCTCGAGGATGTCCGTGGGTGTTGCTGGATTATCGATAACAGCTTCCTTGACAGCAATGTCATTGTGCTCTGCCAGTTGTTCAAGAACTGATGTAGGCGTTGACGGGTTGCAAGCTACCTTTTCCAGTATTGATACATCTGCGGAAACTGCCAGTAGTGCGAGGATCGACGGCGCCGTCGAGGGGTCCGTGGCAATCGTCGCTGGTGTCCTCAGTAGTGCTTCTTCCATCGCTTCGAGATAGAGACGAAGAAAGAAGGATATCTCGTTATGTTCCATTTGGCAGCCCTCAATCCAGATAAGTTTCGTGCAGGTGTCTTGGCAATTAAAGCCTGGTGACTAAAAATTTGACTTCAGGAATCTGTGTCGCTCAGAGTGAAGTCAATTGACTACAGCTTGATTATTCACTATTTCAATCATATACCATGTGGTGGCACGTAAACCCTATATATCTATATCGAGAACCTTATATCTTTTGTTCCCGAGTGTAGACTATAGTCTATTGAATTTTCATATTAATTGGTTCTGCAGCTGGAACTTGAGAATTTAGTCGTACTGGTCCACAATCATATGACTCGATAGGCACGAATGGTTTTCACCCGTCGAGCGGCACATGTTGGCGCTCAGGGCTTTTAAGACGGTTGGTCGGTTCGAAACCTATATATAAGGACTAGAAGTAATGCGAGACAATCGGTCGTTCAATCGGAAACAACCGTTGGTTATCCTGATTACGCTGCTTGCCACCACTAGTTCTGTTCAGGCCTCTACACTGCCGCCGTCGCGAACCTCGATTGAAAGCGCCACACAGCTTCTCGGTCAACAAAAGAGGCAGTGGGGCGCCGAACAAGCAACTGGCGCGCCGGACACCCAACCTCCGGATGTCGATTCGCCAACAGCCTGGGCCTCACTTTATCCCGAGAATGGAGAAGAATGGCTGAAACTCGAATATGACAATTCGGTCAGGCCTAAAGAGATCCATATTTATGAAGTTCTCGCACGAGGAGCTATTGTTCGCGTCACCGCCTTTGACACCAATGGAAGCGAACGGACACTTTGGCAAGGACAAGATCCGCTTCGCAACAGCACTGAATGGGTCTGGAAACTGCCAGTCACAACACCGATTGAAACGAAGACGATCAAGCTTTATCTGGATTGTAAGGCTGTAACCGGATGGAATGAGATCGATGCGGTTGGGCTCTTAGGAGATGACGGCATACAGTGGTCTTCGCGCGCACAAGCTAGTAGCACTTATGCCGATGCTACCGGTGATTCGTTATCTACAGAAATGAACTACGAGCCAGTCTCGGAGCAGCCTCAGACCGGCGTCAATGAGGATGCGAACATCGGACCGGATGCTTGGAATGCGAAGCAGGCAACGGGCAAGCCGGACACGAAGGAATCAGGAGATTATCCAACGGCATGGGCGTCAATGAATGAGGACGACGGTGAAGAGTGGCTTGAGCTGGGTTATGAAAAGGAACTAAAACCGATAGAGCTACAGGTCCATGAGAACTTCAATCCGGGTGCGCTTGTTAGAGCAACTGCGATTGATGCCGATGGTGAGGAGGTGGAAATATGGAACGGTGCGGATCCGACGCCACCAGGCTCTAACATTGGGGTGTCGAATATTGCTGTCAAAGTGCCATTCAAAACCAGTAAGGTGAGACTTTATCTTGATACAAAACGAGTGCCAGGATGGAACGAGATAGATGCTGTTGCCGCGAGAGATGCCGACGGCCAGCTCTATTGGGCTTCGACCGCAGACGCGAGTTCCAACTATGGTGAAAGCATGATCGACCATTTGACCCGGCGCATCGAGCGACTTACAAACGAAGTCCGTCAGTTGCGACGAAATCAGGAACGTCTGCTAAATCGGAAGCATAAATACTGAAATGCTGATGTGATGAAAGTCTTCTGGAGTATAACAATCAGAAAGTTGAGGGATGTATGGACAAAGAGTATCTGCTCAGAACTATCGAGAAAATCAAAACCCACCGGGAGGTTCATGATGACCAGTTCAAAGATAGACCTGAGCACGCCAATTGTCTGCCGCGATTCGATGAGACGATCAAGCGGCTTGAGCAAGAATTGCAGAAAGTCGATAGTAAGTAGTGATGAATAACCATCACGTACGCCTTTCTACACTTCTACATCGCTAATTGCGTACGACCTGGATGTGATGCGTTGAACTCTCGAGTCCTGGCGAATGGCTCGCCTACGCGGGAAGCGGGAACGGAAGAAATCGGGAACGATAGCGAACCCGAGTGTATTCGAAAACTTGCAACCCATCCAAAGAAATTAATCGTACGTTCCGTTGATCCTTGGTGTTTTACGAGAAAACGGCATGCTTACAAGATTGAATCGATTGCTGACTCGGGAAAGAGTCCTTTCTGCTCTATTGGCAACGAATGGGTTAACGTCATCACATAGGTGCACGATGAATCGAATTGCAATATTATGATTCTCCGCTACCGCATACCTAATGTCCGCATCCTCGTCACCAGTCAGGATTTCTATTACATCGTCCGAAGCGTTCGGATTATCGATGATAGCGTTTTTTACCTCGAACTCCTGATGAAGACTGAGTCGGAGCAATACTTCATGTGGTGTCGACGGGTTAGCGCCTATTTTTTCCAATACGTCTAATTCAGTTGTTTGTGCCAATAAAGCAAGTATTGACGCAGGTGTGCAGGGATCTGCAGCTAAAACTCCAGGCAACATCATTTTCTCATCTCGCTTGCGTGTTTCCTCGGCTATACCACTCAAGGCGGCGGTTGATCTTTTCATTTTTACAACCCTCCTGCCTAGCAGGTCTAATTTCGCCAGATGACCTTCCACCGCTTATTCATTTGATTTTGCAATCGGGATTGAATACAATTGAATACAGCGGAATAATTAAGAATACCTTAAACCATTATACCTCTACATTGCGCCAGTGAAACCTGGTCGGTGAGCCGATTTTGATTAAGGTGTAGGCAAATGAATACAGTAAACGTCTGAATCGCCCATCAACGTTTATTCTCGGCTTTTGGAAATGGTCGGAATTTTTTTGTTTCGACGAGAAGAAGATTTCCCCGACGCGCAAACCAAGAGATTTTTTTGGCGGAAATACGATACATCTCTGTAGCTTTCACACCAATTCTATTCGAATTGCTTCGGTGACTTCGGCCGCTTTCCATCAACAAATTCTGTTGGAGCCGTGCTTAGTTTGGTCGCGTCTCGTCTTTGACCATCATTCGATCCAGGTCCAGAAGCAGTTGTTCTATCGACCCCTGTTCCGCATCAATGTCAGATTCGTTCCAGGTCAGCTCCGGAACCAGTGCGAGAAAGTACAAAGCGATATCGATAAAGGAGATGATCCCTTCCAGGCGGCCTTCGCGGTCAACGACCGGAATGACTGTCGCGCCATGGGTGTCCATCTGCGAGAGCACCAATTCAACAGGCGTATCTCTTTGACATACGAGCAAATTCTCTGCTGACAGAATGTCCTCAATGAGAGTTTCCTTCGGATTTTTCCCTTCGCCCAAAACCTTTTCTACTAAATCGCGATCGGAGATTCCTCCTATCACCCTCCTCTCTAGCAGCCCATCCACGATTGGCATATACGATTCCTTGGCGAACCGCATCAACTTTGCTACTTTCTCAATCGAGGAGCCAATCGGGCAGCAAATTACATCGTCTCGCATGAGATCCCCTGTAGAAACAACCGACATAAGAGGTATCTCCTGCATTTACATGCTTGACCTGGGTAAAACATGCACACTTTCCTAGCATGGAGGAGCAACAACCATGCCAAATAAAGGCGATTTGTCAGTCGTCAACAGCAATAAATGCAGATGGAAATTCTTGCTGAGACCCGATATCTACAGTTACTGTAGACCGTCCAAGTCCACTCTCAGAAAGTCTAGCGGCTTTCGACTATTAATTTATCGAGCCCAGAACGGTAAACAGGTATTCGCTTGCCGGTAATTTTGCCTGGCATCTTGTCGGACGGATTTCGTGTATGATTTGTTCTACAGTTTATCTTGCTCGTGATAGGAATGAAGATAACATGTCAGACGCATCCGAACTTCTGCGCGCCCTCTCGAAGTTGATTCGGCGTAAGCGAGAAGAGATAGGGATGTCGCAGACGGAACTCGCCGAGCGTTCCGGTCTTCATAGAACCTACATCAATAATATTGAGCGCGGTACTAAGAATATAAGTATTGAAAGCGTCAAGAAGATAGCTGATGCTTTGAATCTTCCAGTATCTGATCTGCTGTCCGAAGCGGAAAGCGACATCGAGAGATCCGTCGACTCCATAACCATTCTCCTGGTTGAAGACAATCCAGCAGATGTGTTCATGTTCAAGCGCTGCGTTAAACGAAGTGCCGTGCAAGCGGCAATCACTGTGATTGAGTCTGGAAAAGACGCTCAGCGTTTCCTTCGCAAGATTATTTTGCAGTCGGAAGGCACACCGGACATGATTTTTCTGGACCTGAACTTGCCAGGTCGGAGTGGTCACGAGCTTCTATCTGAGATCAAGACTACTGACGCACTAAAGCACATTCCAGTGGTCATTCTGACCACCTCTAATAATCCGAAGGATGTCAGGCGCACTTATGGTCAGTTCGCTAATTCCTTCCTTACCAAACCGATCGATCCGCGCGAGTACCAGCAGGCGATCGAAGACGTGTTGAAGTACTGGTTGAACGTCTCTTCGATTCCACGCTAGCCTTTGGTTTCAGCAGTCGTTTGCAGAACACCGGTAATGAGCACACCGCTGTTCTCCACATGCGCACATCTATAGAGTCACAAAGACGTTACATTTCTTGTGTACAATTAATCCATAGGCCACTGTCTCAGCAGGTTATTACACGATGAGCTTAGATTCCGGTTCTGAAAATAATCCGATAACAGATAATTCTGTCGCCAGTGCATCTCTCAGACTGTCTGAAGATTCGACCACTGCGCAACATCTTGATTTACGAACCACGACTACAAGCACTCAAGATCTCTCGATTCTCGACCCAGACGAGTCTGACCCGTTTCAACTCGTGGATACCGGTAGAGATGGAGTGCAATTAGCGATGTTTGGCGGACAAGATGTTCCACCACCTCGCACTCCGGACGAGAAACCGGCTGACAAGCCCGCTGAAAAGCCTGCAGCTCCAACGCCAGTCGCCGCTTCTGATGCGGCAACTGCAACAAGGGAGCAAATGGCGCTAAACCAATTCTTCGCACGTGACTTTTTGATGCCTAGAGGGGTTGATACGTCTGGCGATCGAGCGCTCGACAAGAAAGAGCTCGAAACTGCAGCCGCTGATGCCAAAGCAACCCCCGAACGGAGAGCGCTTGCCCAATTCCTTGTCGACAATTTTGACGATATCGCCAATCTGGGTAACATCGCACGCAAAGTTGAGACACCACCAACAATTGATGGACGGGATTGGGGTGAGCTGATGCGGAGATATCAATTTCAGCGTTCTGGAGGAACAGTTCCAGTGCAGCGGGGTGGTGAAAACCTTAATAGCCCGTCGGTGATTACGCCTTTGAACGGTGTGTTCAATCGGTTACCCGCCCAGACTACGCCTGGGCGTACAGCCCCTCCACCATCCACTCAGCCAGAACGTCCGCCCACACCGCCTAGAAAATAGATTTGCAACTGCCGAAGTTTAATCCGTGCGTCAGGCACTAATTTTTGCTGGCGAGCTCAGCAATACCCGCCTCTCAAGCCAGTCTCGGCGTAATTGATTAGTAGTAAAACTGAGTTGTGAGAATCTGTAATCACGTCTGTTTCTCTACCCTTTATGGCCTATACTATGATTGTGCTTTCAAGGAAGGCATACTATGGCGTTTTTCGTTCCCTGCCATAGTTCAATCGAGAGTTAGAGTTAAATGAGCAATACGAAATTGTACGTTGGCGGATTAGCATTCAGCATTGATGAACCTGGTCTTACGCAGCTGTTTGCGGAGTTCGGCAATGTAGTGTCAGTAGCAATTCCTACCGATCGGGAAACCGGCCGGAAGCGTGGATTCGCTTTTGTGGAAATGGAAACACAAGCGGATGCAGAAGCTGCTGTTAAAGGATTGAACGGACAGACCGTCGAAGGTAGACAGATCGTCGTCAATCCAGCAAAACCGAAGAAGTCTCGCTACTAGTCTTCTTGCCAGAGCCAGGTGCTCGCTGTAAATAAGTTGATCTGCAAAGGCATACTTGCAGAAGTGTGTCTTTGCCGTCTTCTTCTGAGTAGTGTTCACCTGTCTTTGGTTGACTTCTTTATTTGGCAGCAGAAGTTTTCAGAGCCATAGCTCTGAAACCATTTTGAGTTGTCAGTAAAGATTGCTTAGTACCAATATTTGAACCTGCCATATTGAACAGCTCATTGCTGTCAATCGCGCTGGCGGAAGCAAGCCTTTAAGGAGTCATCGGCGAATGTCGATCGCTTTTGAGGCATAAATGTTTTTGCCTTAACCTGAGCAATTGCCTTCACGAACTCCGTGTCGGTCAATATTGTAGAGTGCGAGCATATAGAGTCGTTGAGCCTGTGAGCCGGGCAGACGAGAGTCATTTGACGCTCATCTGGTAAGGTATTTGCGGGCTTCCTCAGTTAATTGAGCGCGACCCGATTATGTGAATGCATTATCGTTCAAGAACAACTGCCATATTGACTGACGAGATGCCTTTTCTTGTCGTCTGTTGAAGCTTGTCTTCATGGCCGCATAAATGTCCTGGAATTTTCTCCATTCTTAGTTGAGGGAGAAATCTTTGGTACTTTTTCCAATTTAAGCGAAGTCAGTAAACGTCAAAATGCTGTGCTTTGAATCTTGTCGGCTCGCTGCCGGCGGTCTCAGAGTGCGAGGCAAACGTTGTACTCGATGTGAGCACTTGGCTCTTCGAACACGCCTACCATTATTAGCGGGCAGATTCAAAGAGCGAAGTATGCTGTGAACTCGTAATTCTTCGATCACCGGCTAGCTGGCGGCGGTACGAGAGTGCGACGCAATATTATTAGCTCGTAGTTCATCGCTGCAAATTTTTTGCCAGGCCATCGACCGTTTTCACGGTTGCAGGTTAGATCCGCTTACAAAACTTTTTCGAATCCGCCAAATCGATGTATGATTCAATGCATGAGTTCCTTTAAAGGGTCTCTTGTGCCTCTTCCATTTGACCAAGCGATGTCGAGATCCTTTTTTCTTTCGCGAACGGCGGTTCGAGTACATGAGTTTGCAAAGCGGCTGCTCTTTCTGAGCTGCTGTTTCGCGTCAACCAATATTAATCAGTACTCCGGCGTGAGTTGGTCACGAGTACTGACAACCGTCTCTATGTTGGGCCTTCTTTTTTTCAATGGCTGCCTCAATTCAGCGGCATATGCCGGATGCCCTCGCAAGCGTGCCGAGTCGAGAGTGACAGTACCGCTCTTCTTTGTTACGGATCGACAGGCTAGACAGACCGATGACGGGTTTGAATTCGGCAAGCAGGTCATCGAACCACTCAATGCAGTCACCTACGGGACCACGCTTGTAGACAGCATGTCGCCGTCCGTGAACCAAAGTAGCGCCGACAAATTGAAAGAGTGGGGATGGACATTCCATGCCGACAACGGAAAAGGATCGGTGCTGGACCAGCACGATGCAGATAGTTGCGACACGAAGATTTTTACAGATTTTGATGCGCTTACCTCCCAGTTGAAAAATGCACTCGATAAAGTGGAGGACCGTCACTTTGTCGTTTTCGTTCATGGTTGTTGCGTCGATTTTCGTTGCTCGATGAGGCAGGCCTCCGATCTGGCCTCCAGTTTGAAAGTGCCGGTAGTGGCATATTCCTGGGGGTGTTCGAACGGCTATGGCGGGTCGAATCTGGCCTATCCCAGGACTCAGCAACGGTTTAATGAATTTATGGTTCGCATTCTCAAAACCTTTCCAACCGAAAAAATCGGGCTTGTCGCGAACAGCCTGGGCAATTCGGTGGTGGTAGATTATTGCTTGCAGAGGCGTGTCGAGGATTCAGGGCGCGCGCTGGACGCAATATTCCTTTCCAGGGCGGATCTTGATGATGTCGCGTTCAGAAGCCAACTACCCAATGTGGCACGCCATTCGAAGAAGATCATCGTCTACGTGGCAAGGAACGATTTTCAGATCAATCTTTCTGGCACACTCAGGTGGTTCGCCTATCCGACCATGCACGGTGAGAGGGCCGGACATAGTCGTGCCATGCTGCAAGCGGAGTCGACTCTGACGGTGCTGGATGTATCGCCCTTGAAACTGGGTCATGTAATGCCTTATGACAGCGTTGCCGATGTTCTGCTAAACGGCGGCGTCGTTCCTCATGCATCGGGGCAATATGAATATGTAAGACAGACAGAGAATCTTTTCCGCGTCGAGCATCTAAAAAACGATGATAAAAAGACTGCCTTCAAGCGATCTTTAAGTGTTCGCCTGACGCCTGGTTGCCGGTGTAAATGACGGTCGCTGCCCCAGCGGTCGAGAGGGGACGCCTTCTAAAGGTGCTGGGTGTCTGGTTCGGTATCTCGGCTGCCATCGGAAATACTATTGCCGCAGGCATTGTTAGAACCCCAGGCAACATTGCACAGTGGTTGCCAGATCCTTTTTTCTTCATCGGGGTATGGCTCCTTGGTGGACTCTATGCCTTTTGTGGTGCGTCGTCGATGGCAGAGTTGGCGGTTGCAATTCCCCGGAGCGGCGGACAGTACAATTATTCTCGTAGGGCATTAGGCGAGTACGCAGGATTCATTGTCGGCTGGAGCGACTGGCTTTCCTGTTGCGGAACTCTGGCAGCTGTGGCGATTGTGGCAGCCGAATATTCGTCAGGAATAATTCCGGGTCTTGCAGGTTTTGAGAAAGTCTTCGCAGTCTTCATTATTGTCTTGTTCGCCCTGCTTCAGTGGAGAGGAATTCGCTGGGGCAGCACCCTACAAATTGGAACTGCAGTGATCAAGACGGTGGCGATGCTAGTCCTTGTCATTGCCTGCTTCGTTCTTGGTCCGCATGCGCGGGCGACTATGCCTGTAGAGGCATCACCGGCAGTGCTGCCGTCCGGCTGGTCCTTAATCAGCTCGTTTATGCTCGCACTGCAAGCAGTGCTCTACACAATCGACGGGTGGAACGGCGTCATCTACTTTGGAGAGGAGGTAAAAGACCCGGCGCGAAATGTACCGAAAGCTATTTTTGGATCTGTCCTCTCAATCATTGCTATCTACGTTCTATTGAACGCGGCAGTCCTCCTTGTTCTTCCGATGAGCTCAATCTCCGGTAACCATTTCGCCCTTGGCACGGCGTCCGAGAAAATCTTCGGTGCTATGGGAGATCCGGTTATTCGTTCGATTATCGTAGTCTCGCTTCTTAGCTGCATCAACGCCGTACAGCTATTCTGCTCCCGTATTCTCTACACGATGAGCATTGATGGACTGTTCTTTCGAGCCTTCGCACAGGTCAACGAGGGCGGTACTCCTCTGTGGGCGCTAGTGCTAAGCACTGTGGTCGGTATCATATTCGTGCTTGGATCTTTCGAGCGAGTGATTGCTATGCTCTCTTTCTTCTTCGTGGCAAACTACACTCTGACCTACCTGTCGCTCTTCGTGCTTCGCATTCGAGAGCCTGAGCTGTCCAGACCCTATCGAGCCTGGGGATATCCGTATACTTCAGCGATTGCCCTTCTCGCTTCGGCACTCTTTCTCATTGGTTCTCTCTGGACAGACAGGGAAAATGCTCCGATTGCGCTCGTCATTCTCGCCTTAAGCTACCCGACATTCGTGTTGTTTAAGAGATATGCCAATCGTTCGCGGTCGTAAGGCGGATTTTATATCGTATTCGATGATTTATATTTTGCGATGAGTAAACGGCTTGGCGCTCGGCCCGCTGTAATCTTCGACCACATGCCCGTCACCTTCGAGTCTATATTTATAGGTGACGAGTCCATCCAATCCGACTGGACCTCTGGGATGGAGCTTGCCTGTCGCGATGCCCACTTCGGCGCCGAATCCGTATCGAAAGCCGTCGGCAAAGCGCGTTGAGGCATTCCAGTAAACGCCGGCGGAGTCCACAGAATTGAAGAATTTATCGAAGGTAGTCTTGTTCTTGGTGACTATACAATCGGTATGTCCGGAGCCAAATTTGTTGATGTGCTCAATCGCTTCTTCTAGTGAATCGACCGTTTTGATGGAGAGCACTAAATCGCAATACTCTTCACTCCAGTCGGACGGCTCTGCTCGCTTCAGATTTAGACCACTGAGATTTTCGAGCGCACTAAAGGCAGTATCGTCGACTCGCAGCTCCACTCCTTTGCTCGACAGTGCCTTGGTAACTGCCGGCAAGAAGCTTGGAGCAATAGCGCCATGCACCAGAAGCGTCTCAGTCGAGTTGCAGGCTGATGGATACTGGGTTTTGGAGTCAAGAGCAAGTTTCGTCGCCATCGCCAGGTCAGCGTCATCGTGGACGTAAAGATGGCAGATGCCCTCGGCATGACCCAGCACTCGAATGCGAGTGTTGTCTTGAATGTAGCGAACCAGTGCGCTGGAGCCCCGGGGAATGATGAGATCGACGAAGTCATCAGCTTTCAGCAGAGAGTCTACGTCGTCTCTTGTTCGCATGAGGTTGATTGCGTGCTCGGGGAGTCCTTCATCCATAGCTGCACGGGAGAGAATGCTGAATAATGTAGTGAAGCTATTTTCCGCTTCGCGTCCCCCTTTCAGAAGAACCACATTGCCTGACTTTATAGATAAGGAGACTATTTGAGGCAGCGCGTCAGGTCGAGACTCGAATATGACAGCGAGCACGCCTATGGGCGCAGTGACGCGGTAGAGGTTGAGCCCTTCGTCCAGCTCATGTGCAAGAGTGGTCAAGCCCACCGGATCGGGGAGGTCTGCAACCTGCCTGATACTACTGGCAATATCTGCGATTTTTGCTTCAGTAAGCTTCAGTCGTTGCACCATAGCTAGTGAGATCTTGTTTTGAGCCAGAAGCTCTTCGCTTGTCTGCATGTCTTTGAAGTTGGCATCGAGGATTGTTTGACGTTCGCTTTCGACAGCGTCAGCCATTCTATGGAGGACTCGGTTGCGCGTGGCGATATCCAGGTTTGCCATCTCGGTATAGGCGGCCCGAGCTTTCTTCGCTGTCTCGAGGATCAAGCTTGGCTCGGTAGTATCCGTGGTGCTCATAAGTGATTTGCTCCCAGACTAAAAGCGCCGACTGACTAGACGGAACTTGTGAAGGCGATATTGTCGCGCGTAACGATTGCGTCGTAGTTACGCTGGTCGATTACTTGATCGATTACGTCCGAATGTTTGCCCGAAATCAATTTTGTCTCGTCGCTGCTGTAGTTGACCAGTCCTCTGGCGAACTCGTTGCCGTTCTCATCTTTGATGCTCACGACATCGCCTCGTGCGAATGTGCCTTTGACGGCAACTACGCCAGCCGGGAGGAGACTGGCTTTGCGCTTCTCCAGTGCCTCGCGGGCTCCGGCATTGACTGTCAGGGAGCCTTCCACGGAGGTGGCGAAGGCGATCCATTTAGATCGCCCGGTCATAGTTTTCTGAGGCAGGAAGAGGGTTCCATGCTTCGGTTCTTGAAAAAGTTTGTCGAGAATGTGATCTGTTTTGCCGTTGACCACAATGCAGGCGCAACCGGCCTTCGTCACCACGCCAGCGGCCTCCACTTTTGACCTCATACCGCCCCGTCCCTGGGAATGAGCGGCTTTCTTCGGAGGTCCGTCCTTGAGTTTCTTCTTTGCTGGATCGGCCGGCTCTGATACTAAATACGGTGACACGTCCGAGACTGTGTCGATCAGATATGCGTCAGGATTA
>CAYTDR010000138.1:0-12115 GCA_964436185.1 uncultured Candidatus Obscuribacterales bacterium
GAGCAACGTCCGGCACAACCGCCCTCAATGCCTACCCCGTAAGTCCCGTAATCTGGCATGGTAAATCAATAAAAAACGACTGCGGATAAGGTAGATAAAGTTGTTTCTCCGGCCCCAAAGTCCAAGAAAGTAACTCCTCTAAAGTAGTGCAAGGCGGTTCAAAGATGCCGCCGACGCTGCAGGCAGCCAGGCCATAACTGGTTGACGCAACATCAACCGAACCGTCCGGCGGTTCCGTCCGGAGTCGTAGACCGTTCTCCGTCGCGATTCTAGCCCGCCGAGGCGTCACGTGTGCCAGCGTACCTATCCAGCTACGCGAGACGCGGTATCGTCTTCAACACCATTATGGTGCCGAGGAGAAGCCAGGATGCTCGCGAACCGGCAAAAGTCGCTTGGTTCGAGTAGATGCGTCCGATATAGTAAAGAGAACGGTCCGGCCCATTTGACCGTTCTCACGAGTATTGCGGTGTCAAACTTGTGCCGGCTGAAGATTAAGTTCTTTAGCCGGCTTGAATATTACCCCGCAACGCCAAAACTCGATGCCCATGATTGTTGTGATGGGGAGCTCAGTTTGTCTTTTTGATTGACGTCCCGCTCTCGAATGCCTATATACGAGCAACAAAATTTTTCGACAGGAATTTTCTGGTATTTTTATCGTGTCGGAATTGTAGGTCAGTGGTGAAGCGAAACATAGATAGGCTCCTAAGGGATTGGCGATTGTTCGTTGCTGGCTATCGGCAGACAGTTGAATCCGACGAGAGATCCCAATTCGACAAGAGCAAGACACTCTCTCTGTCCATGCTCCTCACGGCATTGAGTCTACGACATCTGGAGAAGACGTCCGATGGAGCAGCGCAAACCAGGACCTCTCCAGTCAAGTATTCAACGGCGGACAAAGAATTATTGCTCCAACGAGCCAGCCAGCTTCATCTGGTGGCAACGAAGCTGCTTCCGTCCGAATTGCCGTACCAGCTCGCTGAGCCGAAGTCCGCGCAACACGAACTGCTCCTCGACCTCTTAGAGCAACCATCCTTCGAGCAGATCGATTCTCTGGTGGATGACAACTTCATCTTCGGCTATACCTATCAGTACTGGCGATCCGAAGATCGAAAGCGGGCACAATTTGACATTCAAACAGCGAATAAGGAGTTCGACAAAGATGGTCTGACTGCATTCACTCAAATTTATACTCCCGATTGGGTGGTCGACTTTCTTCTGGCGAACACGCTCGTTCCGCGGCTACCGGCGCAAATCGTTCCGTCCGCTCGACTCGCTCCATATATGGTACTAAACCGGCGTACTGAACAATCAATTCAACTGCAGGATATTCGCATACTTGATCCCGCATGCGGTACCGGACATTTTTTATTAAGGGCGTTTGATGAGCTGTTAGCCGCTTATCAATTACTTGGATACACAGTCGAACAAGCTGTCGACCTGATAATTTCCTGTCAAATTGTCGGAGCGGACATAGACTCGCTTGCGCTGTCGATACTGGCGTTCGCTTATTCTACGAAACTAGCCAGGTTGGGTTTGAGTTCTCCGCCGACTGCACGGTTAGTCATGCCAAGAAATGACGAACGAGATTTGATCGGATCTCTGGAAAGAGATTGGAGCGGAGAACACCCTCTCAAGCTCGACTATGACATTGTTTTGACTAATCCGCCCTATATCGGAAGGAAGTTGATCAGTCGAGAGTTGGCTGCTCGTCTGAAAACACTTTATCCAGGGATGCACCACGATCTGAATTCGGCATTCATCAAACGATGTCTCGAGCTGCTGAAGCCAGGTGGGAGCCTGGGGGTCATCACTCAGAACTCGATTATGTTTCTGCCTAGCCACGGTAACCTGCGTTCTACAATCCTGAACGAATATACATTGATGACCGCTGTCGAGGCTGGACCCGGCGTATTTCCTCTCCAGGGAGGTGAAAAGGTGGACAGTGCCATGCTCGTCGTGGATCGACCGGACTCTACGGACGTCCTCTCAACGGCGGCTGTGGAATATCCCCCCAGCGGTTCTATATTCATGGATCTGCGAGAGTCATCCGACAAAGTGATAGATCTAATCAGCGCAGCGGCGGATCACAAAAGCCATTTTGGCAAACAAATCGCAGGCGATTCGGCGTTTAAATTAGTACCATTTGCAGTACTGCGGCGGTATCACAAGTGTGCTTTCAATTATCAAATACCATCTGCAGTGGCACTGCTTTTGCAAGACGCGGAGCCACTTTCGACTCTGACCGATATTCGCCAGGGACTGGCCACGACGGACAACAAGCGATTCGTCAAGTTGATCTGGGAGGTCAATGCGGAGGAAATCGGCAAGAGATGGTTTCCATACGTTAAAGGTGCCGGATCGCAACGATGGTTTAGCCCCGTTCGACATGTAGTGAACTGGGAGGACAACGGTAGTTCGATAAAGAAAAACGTGAAGGAAAAGTATCCGTACTTGCGCGGGAAAACCAATTGGGTGGTCAAGAACGAATCGCACTACTTTCGCCAGGGACTTTGTTTCTCGTTTGTAAATACGAAGTCACTAGCAGTTCGTTTCTTGCCTGCCGGCTGCATCTTTGATGTTGCTGCTTCCGCCATCTTCTCTAACAGTGGAGATGAAGCTTTTTTACTTGGATATCTCAACTCATCATTCATTGGAGCTCTCTCTTCGGCTCTGAATCCGACAGTAAATCATCAGGTTGGAGACGTGAAGAGATTGCCGGTCATTGATCTCAGCAACGATGAGAAGTATAAGATTCGTTCGATTGCCAATGAGTGCATTGTTTTGAAACAGCAGTATTGTCGACTTACCAATCCTTCGGCGCGACTGCACGCAACTGGTTCAACGCGACGACTCGAGCCCTGGCGTGAAGTAATCCGAGATAGCGGATATAAATCGGAAGAAGGTGAGTCTGTCATTGAGAGCTTGATGGTCTTCAAAAAGGCTCTAAGCACGATCAGTGCGAAATTGTCGTTCCTTAAACAGGAGTTGGATTCGACGATTCTGTACGGTGTTGCAAGATCTCGCAGTTGGACTGCTTCTACAGTCGCCGAAGTGGAAAAATGGATTGGCGTGGATAGTACGAACGATGGGGAGACGAATACTACTGAAGAAGTGCCCTTGTATTTGTTGGACAATCTTCTTTCCGACTTCTTATTTTCCTCATTAGTAACAGACAGCAGAAACGCCATTGTCGAGCATCAAACTCTTGTGTCGACCATCGAGTCAGTTTACTCGCAAGCTGAGCTTCAGCTTCTCTGCGACGGTATTGGTATGAATTGCATCCAGTATGTGAGCAATCAATTCCCTCGGCGCTTCCATCGATATTTCCTCGGTGTTCTACCATGGGAAATGAAGACCGAATCCAATAACAAGCTGATCTTGCAGTTTAATTCTTCCTGCTAAAAACCAGCAAGAGCGCGAGATCCTGGAGGGCGTTTATGCAGGGTGCACTCAATATAATACTGTCTGTGGTGTCAGCCGCTCTGGAATTCTTCGACCTTTTGGGTTAGCGACTTGCAACTTGCGAAAGATGACCCCCAGGCAATTTCAATTTGCCGCGTCGACGATTGTTGTCTCGGCATGGGGCAACTCGAGCCGTGAGCAAATTCCAAACCGGCGGTTCTGGCTGTAGCTCAGGATTGTTGTACGTTGGACGCAAAAGTCCCCTCTTTGTGGAGAGGGAGCATTAAATAGAGCTCAGGTTGCGTACCGCTCTGCTTGACATCCGATCTGGATATATATACTCTTCTATGATGTGAAATGGTTTTGTAAGAGCGTGAAATAGCCCTTTTCAAGCACTGACATGTCTTTTGAGGTACCCTTAGTAGTTTTCCAGGGTGCTGGACAGATGGAAGTTTTCAACGAGTAACGGGTGGTCGTGGCCAGAATACTCATAATCGGATTCATTGCACTGATTCTTGTTTGTGGAGTCAGGGTCTTTGTGCTTCCGCTTCCGGTCACCACAATGGCAATGAGCCCGATGCTACAGCCATCTTCGCAAGTTCTTGTTGATAGAGTGTCGAAATACTCGGGCAAGCCGCTAGAGCGCTACGACATAATCGCTGTCATTCCTCCATATCTTGACGGTCAGTCTTATGTTCCTGCACAGAACATAGTCTGCTCTGTCAATAATGTCCTGCAGTTACCGCTCTTACCATCCGATCCCCTGTACCTTCGCCGAGTGATAGCTCTTCCGGGCGAGCGTGTGACTCTTAGAAAGGGCGTTGGAGTATTTCTTGATGGGAAATTATTGGAGGAGGCCTCCTTCACCCATGGGAAACCGAAAAATGATGCCGAAATGCTTTCCGAGCTTAGCCACAAAGAGGCCGATGGCATGTTCCAGGCAGAATCGGAGATTAATGCACCGATTATAGTACCGGAAGGAACAGTTTTCGTGCTTCCGGATAATCGCAGAGACTTTGTTGGCAGCGATTCCTGGGGATTTGTGGAACTGTCCAGGGTAGATGGAACAGTCACTCACCAGTTCAAAGACAGCGAATTGTCAGCCCTTGAGAAACCAAAAGTGGTTTATGCCACGGAGAAGATCGCCTTGAACGACAAGGGTGTGAGAGCGCTGGAGGCAGGCAAATATTTAGAAGCGATACACCATTTTGAAGGCGCTCTGCGCATCGACCCGGACTACGATCGAGCGAAGGAGAATTTAGGCATTGCTTACAACAATTTTGCTGTCGACAATGCCAAACAACCAGAGAAAGCTTTGATGAGCCTGCACAAAGCACTCTACCTCGATCCTGCAAACAAAATGACACAGAAAAATCTGGCGTCCATTCTCAAGCGAATTGGTCGAAATCCGCAGTGCTACGAGGATCGAGTATTTCTTGCCGAGGAATCGATTAAAGCTAACGAGCCGCTTGGCGCTCTCATAGAGTATCGTGAAGCGCTCAGGCTAAAACCGAACGCAGATATTCTGGCGAAAGTCTCCGAGCTGGATCAGCTGTGCGCGCGGAGCGCCGACAAGCTTTGCAAGGAGAGTGCAAACGACATTCTTGCTAGCAGCGCGAAAGTTACTCGACACAATTCGCCTTCTATTCAGGAGTCGAAGCAACAGGTTCCCAAACCGAAGACAGAGGTCGCAGAGCCAGAACATAGTGTTGTAGCGCTCGCTGAGCCTACTTCCTTCTCCTCCGGAGACGCCACGAGAACGGACCCGATCAGCGCTGAGTCGACCACCAGGACGGCACCACCGGTGACACCGAGCAAGTCGGTCGCTGCAAATTCCTCAGACAAGCCTTCGAATATCAACGCACGGGATGCCAAACCACAAGAGACTGCTCAGGCACCGAACGCGAAAAAGAGCTCAGGAGCGAAGCTTCACAAAACTGAAGTGGCGAAGCGTCCATCCAAATTGGATGAACAGGCCGACAACGATTCGGTGCAATCAGAGTTGAGACACTCGGATGTTCGTGCTGATGCCTCGACGATGCAGTCCGATCTGGCTAAGGAGTCCAGGAACATTGCGTCGGCAGGCAACTCTCCCGCCTCAGAATCTTGGTTCGATGGTGCGGTAAAGTCTGTCCAGGACTCATGGAGCCAAGCCACATCGAGCCTCTTCCCGTCCGGTGCCGATGGTAAGGAGAAAGTCGCGATCGGCAGTTCAACAGTTCCTCCAGTCAGTCATCCGCTCCAGACCAAACTGTCAACTAAGAGTGCAGGCGAGAGCCCAACTCCAGGAACCGCTGGTTCGACACTCAAAAAGCCAACCAGCACCGAAAAGCCGAAGGCTGCTGAGTTGGCGCATATGAAAAAAGACAAAGCAGGGAAGTCAGACAAGACGCAGTCAGAGTTAGCTCAGAGCAAAGAAGAGAGAGTGGCAGCAAAAGCTGGCGCGAAATCGGAACTTCCGGGCAAAGAGAAGCCGCAGCCCAAGCCGGTCGAAGTAGCAAGCGGCGAAAAGCAGAAGAGGTCGTCAACTAAAGAAGTGACGAGTGCTGCGCCAAAATCAAAGCCGTCTGACAGTGCCGAGAAGACGCAAATGAAGGCACCAGCAGAAGTAGCACATCTCAGAGACGGAAGGCAGGCGAGGCTAGAAGAAAAGCGCACGCTTGACTCTAAATCCAAACAGCATGCTGAGACGTCCGCGGCTAAGCTAGACAAAAATAGAATTCCAGATGTGCCGATTGCCAACGTCACGAAAATGTCGGATGTTCTGGCTTCCCTAAGTGATAAGAAGACCAAGAAGGACGACAAGCAGATTTCGAAGGCCGGCAAACCGGCTACGCGATCCGGAATGTCTGATTCTCTCAGCGATACATCAATCCACGGAACCTCCACAACTAAGGCAAGTCCCAAACCGAACGTAATTCCGACCGCTAAGCCGCCAATGTCCGCCTCCAAAGGAGCGACGTTAGCCGCTCAATCCGGAGGTAAGCCAGCTAAGTTAGTTGCTGCGACTAAAGCGCCATCGTCAGGCGGATCCCAACAGAATTCCAGCTTCAGTTTGTTACCAGATGAAACTAGAGTGCAGATCACTCCTGCCAAATCGATGATGGCGAAAAGCGGCCAAACATCCAGTGCGAAGGAAAAATCTGTTGATAGCAAGATAGCGGCTTCCTCCGACGCACAAACTGACCCGTTGAGCAAGAAAGGCTCAGGCAGCAGCCCTAAGCTGAGCGGCTCACCATCACCAACCGCTAATGTCGTCGGAAGTGGGTCAACCTTGAGTCGCATTGCAAACCGCAGTAAAAAAGATCAACCTGTCCGCACGGACAATCTGTCACAGGGAACGGTAGCCACTATATCCGGTGCGCAGTCCGGTAGGCGAGGTTCTTTGTTGGCGACTTCGAGAGACAGTTCGCGCCAGTCCAGCGCAACTCCGCCACCGCCCGGCGCTGCTCGGCGAGGCGAGCCTACTATGATTGAAACAGCGATATCTGAGGTGAGCGACAACTTTTCCCGGTTTGTCACAAATGTCTTCGGAGGACAAAAGCAGGTTACTGAATCGCGCCGGCTGGCGCAAAAGGACAACTACATTGTTGTGGAGCAAGAAAAGAAAATCGACCAGGACGTAAAGCCGAAGACTGAGAAGAATGAAGTTCCAGTGCTGCAAAAGTCTCAGAAAAAGCTTGTTGTACCAGCAGCAAAGCCGATATCGCCGGCAGCAAAACAGAAGGAAAGCCGGACCTCATCTCCTAATTTGGAGAAGGTAAATCAGTCTCCCCTGGAGTCTCTGATGAACATCGACTAGTTCGATGTTTTTGAGGGTCGATCAGCAGATGACCCAGGACCCTACCTAATCAATAGTTTTGCCGAACCGTCTCGTAATCGTCTTTGACCCAGCTGAACCCGGGTTTCACATTACGAGCTGCGACATAGTCTGCTTCGAATGAGACCATGCGGCG
The DNA here is from genome assembly GCA_964436185.1 of uncultured Candidatus Obscuribacterales bacterium. Lineage (GTDB taxonomy): Bacteria > Cyanobacteriota > Vampirovibrionia > Obscuribacterales > Obscuribacteraceae > CAYTDR01. Next base: position 7,359 of record CAYTDR010000138.1, read on the forward strand.
CTCGGATTTGCTGGGGAACGTCAGTCCAGGGTCTCCCTGGAGTCCATCGATTACGTGCAGAAGTTTATTGTCGAACCGACTGCTGCCGCTCGCTCTCAAGACGGTTACTGTGATCACCCGATCTCTGGTTACTGTGATGCGCAAGGTGGCTGCACCTGGCTCATCTGCAACCGACTGCCAGCGAGAGTAAATCGCTCCGGACATCTGTTTGTGCCAGCGTTCCCAGGCTAGTTTTAGCTCTCGAGAATTCTGTTCCGCGCCTAGATCAAAGTTGGTCGGAGACGAAAAATCGGAGGGACTGGCAATTTTGTCTTCTGCTGCCACTTGTCCCTTAAACGGATTGTTGAAGCCACTGTTATCAACCATGGCATTGCGTCCGTACAGTTGTCGTGGTGGCGCCACTGGTGGCCCTTCACCATTGCCAGGGAGGTCGCCGTCTGAGGGTCTGCTCAACCGCATGACGCTATCATTCTTACTTACATTTCCCTGCAGAATCTTTGCATGAGCTGAAGGTCCGATAGAAAATGCGACTGAATTCGCAACCATCAGTCCACACATCAACCCGGTCAACGAGGTCGTCTTTGCTCTCTGCAACATGCCGAGAAATAGATCATCCAAAGGACTTCTCAACATCACTTTCACCACTATAAATCTAAAATTCTAACGCCCAGTCATATAACCAAATATTCCACCCAACAACGCACCTTTGAGAGCATTGGACTTGAGACTACCTCTCGTGCTCGCTCCCCAGGCGACGCCGGCTGCAGCACCGAGGGCGCTACCAGCTATTGTTCGCGTGAGACGAGAGCTGCTGAACCTCTTGGCTGAGGCTCGGTAATCGTATCCGACCCCAGAACCATAGGCTGCGTCGTAACCTTGTCCTGCTGATCCGGAACCGGAACGTCCATTGTCAGATGCGATTGTGTCAGAGAAGGGAGTGATCTCGCCGGCAGGAGCTGGATCCGCCGCCTTTGCCTTTTGAGCCACCATACCGTTGAGTTCGGTGACGGCGCCCTTGTAGAGATTGTTGGAAGGATCTATCGCAATCGCTCTGTCGAACGAACCGCGAGCCTGATGCAGGTCTCCCTTCGCTTTGTAAGCTTGTCCAAGAGCATAATGGACATCCGGATCGGAAGGAGCTTCTCTGGAGACTTTCTCCAGTTTATTCACTGCTTCAGTGTATCTGCCTGCTTTATAATCATTGGAGGCATCAGCGACTATGTCTCGCAGATACTTCTTCTTAGCCGCGTCTTGATGTTTGCTTTCCTGCGCCTGGCGTTCTGCTATCTCGGTTCTCTTCGCCGCTTCCGACTGACCGACTTTGGTGCGCAAAGACTGGACAGTCTTTTGCAGTTCTCGATCAGATGGATTAAGTTTGGAGGCCTCGGAATAGCTTTTCAGCGCGCCGTTTAAGTCGCCCTTTCCTTCGGCGATTACACCGAGATTGAAGTGCGCGTCGGCATTGCTGGGATTTTGCGCCAGAATCGACTTGAATGAACGCTCGGCTTTGTCGGTTTGCCCGTTGGAGTATTGCTCCATGGCCTCGCGAATCAAATCTTCATCCTGGGTGGAGTTCGAACCGCTGTCGCTCGCTGAATCACTGTCATAAGATGAGCTGTTATCTCTGCTCGCCACTGGAGGAGCTTCGGCAATTTCGCCGCTGCCCGTGTCCAATGTTGGTGCCATAGGCGGCATCAGAAAATCGCTTTTGGATTTTCCGATTACTCTCTGAACGGCATCCAAACGCTGCTGAGTGCTTCCTGTCTTCTGCCCGCCGAACAGATTAGTCTCGATAGCACGAAGCCTGCTCTCTGGTGAAAGATTTCCCCTCACCTTGCCGAACAGTGTCTTCTCGTAATCGTCGACCTTAGTAAGTTCGTGGGACGAGAAACCATCATTAGCCGATGCTAGGGCTGAAGAAGGTAGAGGTGCACCCGCCAGTAAGAGGCTTACTTGAGCGACACATACGACCACCCCCGTAAGCATCTTTCTTGTTTTCATGTCGCAAACTCCCGACAAACGTATGAGGAGATCGAAATGACTCGAGGAAACGGTCTCCTCGCCAGGTTTCGAAATCGACCCTCTCTAGCCACAAACGAAAAGACGCGAGGGTTTTCAGGATGTTCCTGACCTTCCGACAAAATCCGGAAATTGCAACCGAGTTTCAAAGGACAATCCTCGTGTCGTTTTCCGGCTCCCGAACCGGAAAAATCGAACCAAGTTCTAACAAATTCAACAGGTCTTCGAGGACCCAAATTTATAGAACCATTAGCTATAGTTTGCCCGTTAAACCAGAGTATGAAACAGGGCCAGGCGTTATCTTCATACTTTGAATCTTGGTGCTTGCCTTAATCTGTTAGACGAAGCGGTGAAGGCATGTTGTTGGGACGGAGGGCTCGTTCCGGGCGAAACTTCACTCGGACGAAGACGAAAATTTTTCGAGTGCGTTTAGCGCCGAACCCGGTCATGCAAGGGCTTCTCGTTCGCGACATTTCAAAAATTCAAAGCTTAAATGAACCACAGGTGGTGCGCCAACTGGATTCGCTCGGAACACTGTCACCCAAACCAGGGAACCATCGGTACTTCCGCATCTGAAAAATCGAAACCGATTTTCTTTCAAACTGTTCGTGACTAAACCACCGAGCTGCGTTTTGCCCAGACGAAGCGCTTCAGTAGTGGTGCTGGTCGGAAACGTTCACCGTGGCTTCTGTGATAGTCTTCAAGCATAGCAAGGCAGTTGGAGAGCCCCATTTCCGTTGCCATCGCCAATGGCCCTCGGCGCATTCCTAGACCGGCCATGAGTGCAGGATCGAGATCTTGCGGATCGCAGACTCGTTCTTGCAGGGCTAGAAATGCTTCGTTGATCATGGGAAGAAAAAGGCGTTCCACCTGGAATGCGCGATCTGGTGTCTTTTCTTGTGCGGAACTGATTAGATTCGCCACTTCAGGGTTCGCCTTCGTTCGCTTGCCTGTCTGCGGATCATATATATAGAATCCGGACCCGGTCTTGCGTCCAAGCAGATTGTTCTCGACCATCTTCTCGAGAATTTCGGGCGGCTTGAATCGCTCACCATATTCTCGGTAGTTGAACTTCGCTACTGCCAGACCGATGTCTGCCCCGTTCATGTCTCTGAGCGCCAGTGGGCCGATTGGAACGACGAAGTCTTCGGCCGCCTTATCAATCTCTTCTATGGATATGTTTCGTTCTTCCAGGCACCAGAGCGCTTCGTTCATATATCGACCGAGAAGTCGATTGACCAGAAAAGATGCACACTCTTCCACTCGGATAGATAGTTTGCCGAGCGATCGTCCGAATTGAAGTGCCGCCTCCACGGTGTCTAAAGAGGTTTCCAATCCGGGAATTACTTCCACAAGTTTCATCAAGTGCGCGGGGTTGAAGAAATGCAAACCAATCACTTTGTCTGGGCGGCGAGTGAAAGCGCCGATCTGAGTTATCGATAGACTGCTGGTATTAGTGGCAAGGATTGCATTTACGTCGCAGTACTCATCGAGATCCTCCATCACGGATCTCTTTATATCGAGGTTTTCAGGAACTGCTTCTATTACAAGATCAAGATCGGTGAATCGGCCGTAGTCCAGTGTAGTTTGAATGCGATCGAGTTCTTCTTTTGCTATTTCGGGATCCAAACCTTTTTCAATTCGCTTCTTTTGTATACGTGAAACGTTTTCCAAGCCCTTGGACAAAAGTTCTTCGTTCGCTTCTTTTAGCAGGACAGGGTAACCATGACTGACGAGGGCTATCACTATGGAGGCTCCCATCGTACCCGCACCAACTACACCTACGTTTGTGACTTGCATCTAAACCCCTATGACAACGATCGTTTGCACTTGGGACAGAATAATATGCGTACGCCCTGATCGCGTCGAGTGCTACGCGACAATTAACTAATTGGCTCTTGGTAACCACATCTGATACCAGCAGTAACAGTGAAGAAAATATGTATACGGGGAAACCCCACAAACATTTCGGTTCTTTTAAAAGGCCGCGTTCTCTCTCTCTAACTGAAATTGCGCCGATTACATTTAATCGCTTGACAAGCCGGAAAATTATTAAAACCCGTAGCTTTTTTGTAATGTTTCGTTAAAATAGTGTGGAAGGTTAACTTATTCCAAACCCGTCTGCTGCCAAAGTTCGTTTCGGAGTCCTGAATCAGGCCACATGGCCTGGGAGGCGGTTATGTTCGCTTACGTATTGCTCGCTGCTGAACTGTTCATCCTGTGTGCTTCATACTGGTACGTGTTCTTGAGAGAGCCAAGACCGTTTGAAATCAAAGAAAACTTGTGGGGGATCTATGATGAGTCGGTAGATGCGTATTCCGACCACGTCACGATCAAGAGAACGAGAGGGAAGGGGCTGTTGGATCGTCAGAGAGTCCAACGTCACGGAAATCAATCGACAAACTCAGGTTTGAAGAACGGCTGGATCTTCGTTGAAGAAAAGCCTAACAGCACCATTGGCGTACTGCTTGCATCAATTGGTGCCAAACTCACACAACTTAGCTTGAAGTTTGACTGACACTTGTCTTCATACAAAACTGCTCTTAAAGCCGGATCGCAAGACCCGGCTTTTGTAATTCTATCGGCACCATCCCTGGTGACTGCTCCAGCGAATTTTCATCAATAGAACAAAATTTCTATCCATTCTCACCTGACGATTTGCATTTTTCTGCAGTCCCGAAAATGGCATATCAGCTCTTAATCAGAACTACTTCTTGGAACTCAATCTTAGTCATATC
>CAYTDR010000139.1:0-12114 GCA_964436185.1 uncultured Candidatus Obscuribacterales bacterium
AGATGAGAAGTCGTCTCTCCAGCTTTGGACCGGGACCAACGGCCGAAGCCGATTCTTCGTCCTCGATCGGAACTAAAACCAGGGAGGCAAGCAAATCACTCTTGGTCATTCGCTGGGAGCCATAATCGTCAAGCTTGCCTTTGTCGACGGTCACATACCTGCCCGGACTACCGGTCTCGGCGAAGATCACTTTAACTTTCTGGACCTGTCCCTTTGTCTGCTCCAAAAGAGTCTTGGCAAAGAAAACAGCATCGACTTTCAGACCGGTATCGCTGGCGTTGCCGATCTTCTGCGCCAGGACGGTGACACCCGATCCAGTACGCAACACCTTCGGATTGGTGCTGTTTCTGGCCACTTTCATGGAAACCAGAATCGCAGTTAGCTCGCCCGAGGAGATCGTCGAGGAACTGCCGGAATCGTTGCCAGCGGCTCGTGAATATGACGGAAAGCAGAAGGCTAAAACCCCGAGCAGTAACACTGCTCCGGAATTCAGCCGTTTTATTGAATTTCTGCACATGGCCCTCTTATTCCAAGATAGACCGCTTACTAAACAGTTCTAGATACTAACAGCACCTCGCGTCGGCTTGTCTCGGAGCCCGACGCTGGATTTTGTTATCAGCATTAACTCAGACAGTGAAAAAGATTTATGACGAAGCGCCAGCGTAGTCTGTAGAGTACTAGAATCAGACCAGGTACGCCACAATCGAAGGCGAAACCTCGTTGGTAGCGGTAATTAGAGGCTGACCATGTGCATTTTCTTTGCCAATTGGAGACGTTGGATCGGCGCGCTCGTAGCCTTATCGACCATCACTTCATCGGCTCTGACTGCGACGCCAGTTTATGCAGCAAACCCATCTGAGAACGGAAAGCTTATGGACCCGCAACCGGCAATTGTCGAATTGAGCAAGGCAAACAGATTTACGAACAGGCTTTCGGGAGAAGGCTCAACAAGTCCAACATTCGCGACTTACGACCGTCTGTCGAAGAAGGCGACCGAACTGACCAGGCGAGATCTTCTCTGGCTGAAGGGACATGGTACTGCGGCCGGCCGAGTATATGCATCATTTCTGATCTTTGCCAAGGACAAGAAGGAGGGAGCGCACTCCTTCCTCGAGTTGCTCGACGACGATACGCCTCTCGAATACCAGAGTGGATGTGAGCGCTCGACCGAATCGGTCAGCAAGGTTGGACGCTCAGTGGTGGCCACCGGAAGCTTCGAGGATTTCGAGAGCAAGGTGCTGCAAGACGGGAAACCCATTTACGTAAACCAACTCAAGAACGCTGAAAAATTCGCTGATGAGATCGGTGCGGAGAGCGGACGATTCCTGGAGACATTGGTGTTCGGCGCGGCACTGGAAAATGTTCGCACGCTCAAGATGGAAGATCTGGCTGAGATAAAGGCGAAGGGGACACCTGCAGGCCGCCTATATGCCGCTGTTTTGATGATCTCCTCCGGCAAAACTTCAAAAGACGCGGCTTACAAAGGTCTCTTAAACGACCAGTCAAAAGTCACTTATGCCAGCGGCTGCAAAATGTGCGAAGTCAAAGTTGCAGAAGTAGCAAAACAACTAATGGCGACCGGCAAATTCCACAATTTCAAGGTGAAAGCCAAGTCGTAGGGCTGTCTTCAATCGACACCGGCTGAATAGTTCTCGCAAGGCGCCTACGAGAGTCTTTTCAGAATTTCGATGTTCTGCCGATCCGGTCCTTTCTTCTCGAACCCAGGAACTTCGAGGATCCATGGAACGGCGCACAACTCCGGCAGCTTCAACATACGAGAGAATGCTTCTTCACCGATCGAACCTTGCCCTATGTTCTCATGACGATCTCTGTTCGAGTTGAATGGCGTCTTCGAATCATTCGCGTGAATCGCCACGAGCCACTTCAAACCCAGCTCCCGATCGAATTCTTCCATTGTAGATTCAAGACCAGTTTCGCTTTTGATATCATATCCGGCGCTATAAAGATGGCACGTATCCCAGCAGACACCAAGCCTGGTGTCGAAATCCATCGCCGAAAAGATATCGCGAAACTGATAAAATCGAGAACCAATTGTATTTCCAGATCCGGCGCAAACCTCGAGAACAAGCCGGCAGTTGCCTTGGTACTCGTGCAGCACTGCCTTCAATGACCGCACTACCCGTGATATCGCCTCTTCATAGGGATAATCTTTCGTGGATCCGGGATGAAAAATCAGTGCGCTTGCTCCGACTGCATCTGCGATTCGCAAGCCTATGAATAAATTGGCGATCGACTTCTCGTAATTGGTCGGATCGGGAGAAGCCAAGTTGACAAGATAATTGCCATGGACGAAGATCGGACCAAGTTTGTTCTGCCGATGAGATTTCCGGAAATTCGAAATCTCTTCCTGACTCGGAGTCGGTGCCTGCCACGTTTGTGGTGAGCCAATAAAAATTTGCATCGCGCCCGCGCCAATTTCAACAGCCTTCGTCGTGGCGCCTTTCAGGCCGCCATTACAGTGAGCTCCGATAATAGGTCTTAAGCGCTTCGCTGTCATAGACTCCGTTTTCTCTCTATGAGATGCAGAACTAATGGTAATACTGCCAGATGTTCTGCTGCATTTCCTGGTTACAGGACAAAAGTATTAACACTCGCTCCGAAGGTGTTCATGTCCGCTCAACTCGATCGCGATGTTTAATGTCCAATCCGAGCTGCGATCATAGAATCAGGAGAACGGCCGTTGCAATTTGCGCGACGCGAGTTGGAGAAATTAATGAGCTGCGATCCATCTGAAAATCAGACAGGAAGCAGAGCTCCACATTTAGGGGTGACTAATGACCAATCGATTCAACTATGGTCACATAACGTCTTCGGGACTGCTCGCTTTGTCATTACTGCACTTCAGTTGCCTTTCCGCTTCGTCATCAGACAGCTCTGGTAAAGCGACAGAGACCGCCGTTGAGAGTATACGTTCAGCAGCGGACGAGCATTCGATTGCACCAGCTCCTGAGCAGGCAGGCACCGGGAGCACGGAATCGCACCTTAACGAACGGAGCCGCTCATCCCGAACCGACTTCTACAGTAGTCTCGACGAATTGAAGAAAGATTGTAAACAGGATGTCGACTATCGGATCAGGTCTACTGACCGCAAGAGCAGGGCGACAATAGTCTCCCCCCATGGTGGCAATATCGAAATCGGCACGTCGGAACTTGCAGAGGCAATTGCTCACGATCGCTACAATCTATTTGATTTCGCGGGACTTAGACCAGGACAGGGACGCAAGGCACATGTGACGTCGAGTCACTTCAGAGATCCGGTATTGCAGCGTCTTCTTGGCGCCTCGGAGGTTTGCATTGCCATCCACGGAATGAAGGGGACGAAAGATCTCATTTACGCAGGCGGTTTGAACGCGAAGCTCAAGCGCATCATCACGGAAAAATTGCAAGCCGCAGGTTTTGACGTCAACGCCAATCCTCCAAGACTCACAGGCGCCGACAAAGATAACTTCGTCAATCTGCCCACTAAAACGGGAGTTCAACTAGAACTCTCTCGCGGGCTGCGCGAAAAATTGATGACAGCACTCAGCGGTATCAAATCTGGTGATGCTTTAGAGCAGCCTGATGCAATCGTTTTTGTTCGATTCGTTGAAGCCGTACGAGCAGCTATTGAAGAATACCTGACTAACCAGACTAACTAACCGCGGACGGTATCATATTCGAAGTCAGTTTCGCCCGAAGATTGTGGACAAAATTAAGATTAGGTGCCGCCCCATCGGTACTTCTTGAGCGCTGGATCAAAGAACCAGACCTTGTACCAGGGTTCTCCCTTAACGAAGCCGCCAAGCACTCTGATGTCCTTGAATCCGTCCTGATTCAGGTCCTCGATCTTGACTGCATCTTCTCGCTCCAGGCTGATGCCATGCCGGAACTCACACTCGAAAAACTTTCTGCCATTCACTTCTACGAGCAGGCGGTATCGATGATTCTTGTTATGCGCATACAACACATGCTGCGAGCGCTTCGAGCCGGTCGGAATTCGGAAAAGCTGGTAATAGGCATCCGCACCCTGGGAACCTATGGGCTCAGCATCAGTGAATATAGGCTGAAAAAAGTTGTTGATTTTGTCGAGATCGTTGACCGTATGAGGCAAGACCCCCGCTTGACAATTCGACGGCACTAAAATCAGCAGGCCTGTTGCCCAAATCGCGGCTATGTATATTCTCAGCTCTTTTAACATCTTGAATCAGAGTACCAGATCTTTGACACAAGGCTGTATTATACGCATCCAGTTCGCACGGTCAAGAATCTTTGGCCGGCAATAATTGGGGCCGGATGGACTGGAGTGCTTAAAACCCCAGCTCGCTGGAAGATTGCCGGAGATTAACAAATTCACCGCAAGTTCGGTTTCAACAACTGGGTCGTTTTCAAAACAAGTGTGGAATGTCCACCCAAGCTGCTCTTCTAAATCGAGAAGCCTGCGCCCACTATTGAATTAAAACACCTCAGCGGTGCTCATCCCGAACTATTCGTCCCCCAAGAAGCGAGACAAACCAAGTGCGAGCAAGCCGACTGCACTTAACCTTCCCACCGTTTTTTGTGTGCCGGTGCCTTTGGTATGCGAGTTGGTTTCTCCTTTCCCGTCGCGCCCCTTCTCGCCACCGGCAGCGGCTGAACCGGCTTTGCTTTCAGTTTTTTCCGCACCTCCTGGTGTCGGCAGCGGTGCGGATGCCAAACGATCGGGCAAATGGGTTGACAACGGTTCCGCGGAACGTGGCGACAAGCCGACAGCCGCTTTGCCGGGAATGTGCGCTGTGCTTTCAGCTTTGACAGGATCGTTTGCTTGCCAGTTGCGACCCAGATCGTCTAGGAATTTTTGGGTCTCTTTCGGCGAACGCTCCAGCTCTCTGACAAACTCAGCCATCGATTCGATTTGACCCTTCGGTATGGACTCTTGAACTCCCGCGATCTGCAAGGAAGATCTCAGCAGGTTGAGTTTTTCTGCATCCGTCATCTTCTGAAATTCGGACGAGGGCATTTCACTAGCGACAATGGAGAGAAGATTCCGCGCCTCGACAATACGAGATTGCCGCGCGGTATCTACGCTCGGCTTCGGGCCGGTTCCGGCAACGTTCGATTCCGGAACCGCGGGTCCGAGTGGTTTCGTATCCAGTCCGCCAGGTTTCGAGTCGGGTCCGAGCGGTTTCGGATCCGGTCCGCCGGGTTTCGAGTCGGGTCCGGGTGGTTTCGTGCCAGGTCCGCCGGATTTCGAGTCCGGTCCGAGTGGTTTCGTGTCAGAGCCGGGTGTCGAATCGGGTCCGAGTGGTTTCGTATCGAGTCCGCCGAGTGTCGAGTCGGGTCCGAGTGGTTTCGTGTCCGGTGCGAGCGATTTCGTATCCGGTCCGCCTGGTTTCGGCTCCGGTCCGAGTGGTTTCGTATCGAGTCCGCCGGGTTTCGAGTCCGGTCCGAGTGGTTTCGTATCCGGTCCTCCGGGTTTCGGCTCGGGTCTGAGTGGTTTTGTATCGGGACCTCCGGGTTTCGGCTCGGGTCTGAGTGGTTTCGTATCGGGACCTCCGGGTTTCGAGTCCGGTCCCGAAGAGCTAGGACCCGGTCCCGCGGGTTTGTCAGGATTGCCACGCAACCACCTTCTCACCTTCAATACAGCAGCTAAAGCTGCCAGTGACCCAAGACCAATTAGCGAATAGTCTGTTAGACGGTCAGACAGATACGGATTGAATCCGTCGTCCAACTCAGGTAGCCTGGTTTTCAAATCAAGTTCCTTCCAGGGCACATTCAAATTGCCACCACCTCCGATGCTCAGTGACGGATCTCTTTCGTCAATAATCCTGACCGAGTTCGGATTGTTCGAGCTGTGTCCCTTGAAAGCGCGCGCAAGATTCAGCCTGAAATCGCCGTTCAAGGAGATCTCCGGATTCACTGCGAGAATCTCTCGAAGTTCTCGCCTCGCTTGTGCAGTCAACTTTGAATCGCCGCTGGCGATCATCGCCAACGCCAGATTGACGCATCCGTTCGTTGCCATTCGACCGAGCTCATTGGACTGAAGTGCGATGCGGGTTTCCTCATTTACCAGTGCAAATCGACTATCAAAAAGAGTCTGTGTATTCTCTCCCCGGCAAGAAGCAGAAGCTATCTCTGCATTGATCGCGAGTCCACGCAAAAACAACTCCAATCTGTTTTTGTCGACGGATTTTTGACTTCTTCTAGCCGCCTCAATAGCATCGTTGAAGTCAGGCGTCGCCGATGCAATGCCCTTTTCGAAATACTTATCTGCAGCGGTCTGGAACATCTTGCCCGGATCGGCAAGTTTTTTTTCATCGCCTGCAGATTGTGCTTTTCCTTCAGGAAAATCAGTTGCCTTGTGCGCACCCTTCCACGGTTCCAATCCCCTTGAATTGCGAAGAGACGCCATCTCCAAGTACGCGTTCAACACAACGTCATGAAAGTCAGGATTGCTGTGCAAAGTTGGCTTTCGCAGTATCAATTCAGCCAATTGCTGCTCTCCGTCCTTGATATTCAAGCTTTCACCGCTAGATATCAAGGCGCAAGCTCGGCGAACTTTTATCGCTTCCGATTCTTGCAAAAGTTTCTCTATAACTCGCTGCTGAGCTGATTCTTCTTCCATCAGAAGCATATTTTGAGTTCGCAAGGACTTCCGAGCATTCTCAAGCTCCTGCTGATTATTCTCCAACAAAAACTCGGTTTGTCCGAGGTTTTTGAGCACTTTCAAAGAAGACTCTTGGCGCTTCATCAATCCGGGCTTTTCGAGCGAATATTTGGTCGACAAGAACAGTAGTCTAAGATCCATTTGGTCCACTTGCGTGGCCACTTTTTTCTGAAAATCCAACCAGTGTTGATCGCTGATCTTCGCTAGATCCTTCTTTTCAGGCTCACCGCCGTTCTCTCGAGGCAGGTTTTTATTTTCCGGAGGAACAGGGTCCGCCTCCGTCGGCGGTGATGCAAAATGACTGCCTGCCACCATATTTGACACCTGTAACAGTTCATGCACCGTTGACTTAAAACCGTCCTCGGGCGAATTTGTCGGTGCAGACTCGCTCCCAACGCCACAGGTTCTCTGAGCATCAGATAAGACGCTCCAAAACGTCAGACCTGAGGTTGGTCCAATACCTGAAGATTCTTCAGGCAACTCGATATCCCAATTCAAAATCATTTTCGACTCCTAGTCAGTTTGGCGAGACTTGATCTCGCACAAAAGAAGCTTTCACGCTCTTCAGAAAACTGCGTTTAGAGGGTATTTTTGCGTCTAATGAAGATCTTTCTGGAAATCGAATCTTCGCTTGGGGTTACAAAATGCGATTGTGTTTCCATCGTCACCAAGAATAGGGATATGTTGTTACAAGAATGCTAAGACGTTCCCATGTAGACTGCCGAACAACGAATGTATTCAAGAACTCAATGGCAACTCGAACCAAAATCTGCTTCCCGTCGGTGTGCGAGCAGAGTAGCCGATCTGTCCCCCATGAGCCTCGACGAGCAGTTTTGATATGTACAGACCAAGACCGGTTCCGAGATTGCGAGTGTCAGCTGACTGCTCGATCTGACTAAATTTGAGAAATAGGCGACCAACGGCTTCCTCTGGCACGCCTGGCCCTGAATCCACAACTTCGATTCGAGCAAAGCGATCCTTAATGGTGCCGCGAATCTCGATCTCGGATCGGGCTGGGGAAAATTTAATCGCATTGGCAAGCAGGTTGATCAAAACTTGTATGATTCTGTCTTTGTCGCACCGCACCATTAAATCGGGACTGCGTGTCCATTGAGGGATGGATTCAGTAACGTCATGTTGCAACTTCTCCAGCTCACTTTTCAAAGATGCCATGTCTTGAAAGCGTTCAGCCGGATCTTTTGCCAGGCACCTAATCACAATCTCCTTCAAGTTGGCGGGCAACTCCGTCATGTCCCGTCTCACATTGCTGAAGTCAGGGACGGGTTCGTTCGTATGCTGCGTCAACAAGGACAAAGTATCTCCACTGCTGTATGGAGGCTCTCCGGTCATAGTCTCATACATCAGACAGCCAAATGAATAGATCTCAGAGCGAGCGTCGAATGCATTGCCGAGAATCTGATCGGGTGACATGTATCGAGGAGTCCCGACGAGTGTCTTTCCTTGAATATCGGTCGACTGTTTTCCCCCTTCGTGCATAAGAGATACTCCGAAGTCGATCAGATGCACAATCGGGTTGCCAACTTCGAACTTGGAAATAAGCACGTTCGAACACTTCAAATCACGGTGAAAGACACCTGCGCTGTGGGCGTGAGCAAGGGCGTCAGCGACTTGGATGAATACCGATAGTGACTCTGCGGCACTGGGGAGTCCGCGCTCTTTCATAAGCCTCTCCAGACTGATACCATTAATGTGTTCGAGCACCATATACGGATACTCACCGCCGGTAACACCAAAGTCCAAAATCCCTACGACGTTCGAATGCTTAAATCTGGCCGTTATCTTTGCCTCCCGTTGAAAAGATTGAACCGAGTCAGGACTTGATTTCAACAACACCTTGACGGCAACATCGCGCCTGAGATTCTCATCAAAGCACAAGTGTACTGTGCCTGCGCCACCAGCACCGAGCAGTCGTGAGGGTCTATACCGATCAAGCGGGAAACTGTTCTCGCTGACATCCACTGCACCACCGCTACCACCATATGTAGTATCGCCTCTAGCATCGACAATGCGGATTTGAGAATTGTCCGCCTCTGTTAGCAAGGAGTCTATAGCTGGCTGTACGATAGCAGCATAGCTCGTATCAGCCAGCTTCATCTCCACCAACCCGTCTTCGATTTTCTCGACATCCATCATCATTGAAACTGACCGCTCCAAACGTCGAGATTCAGAATGCAAGTCACGAAGTTGTTCGGTTATCTCCGCATCAAGACTGTTTTCATACTTCTCGCACATTGAACCGAGACGCTGACTCATCGAAGTGAGCGGTGAAGCAATGTCTTGATTGACTATTGTCCTGGTCGTTGTTCGTATCTCGTCCAGCCGATTTCTCTCCTCTGCAATCTTCCGGAACGCGCTGTCCATCTCGGACAGCTCATCACTGCCCACAATTGGCTCCGGCACGCTATCTCCGCGAGAGAACGCATCGACATTGGTCATCAGAACTTTTATTCTTGACAGGACAGTTTTATTTATTGCGAGGGCCAGGGCGGCGACCGCCAATACGTTGAGAAAAATTATGACCCCGATGATCTGTCGTAACTCGGCGCGCTCTCTCAAAGCATACGGGCGAAACAACTTTGCCGCTGGTGCATAAATCCTTCTTAGCGACTCAGACTCCGCGAGCAATTGATCGATGTGTGTTGTTGTGAGTCCTCTGCGGTCGCGTTCGTTCGCGACCTGCGAAACTTCACTTTTGGACTTGTCAGCGTCTAACGCGCGAACCTGCTCCGGCCAGTTGGCCAAAAATCGTCTGAGGTCGTCGTCATATTTGCCGAGAATGGCATGCGCCTTCAGATTGTCCGTGGTTAACTGATTCAACTCCTCGACTTTGCTCATAAGTTGTTCGCCATACTTCTTCTCGGGAGCGCGAACGTCGCTGTCCATCGCTCTCTCTCGAGTCGCAGACATGATATAACGGCCAAGCAATCCGTTAATTTCATCAGTAGTTGATACCACCTTCTTGGCGGTGATCTCCTTGCTCGCCTGTTCCTCAAGGCCGGCAAAAGTGATCAGGAGGCAACCGGCAGTTGCAAGCTGGACAAGCAACGGCAACGCAATCAAAATACCGATTTGTCGTGTAATCTTCAACGGTCTTGTATTTCTCAATTCTGCGCCAATCGCTCTAAATAAGAATATCGCTCGCGCTTCCGATGGACTCCAAGCTCCTGCAAATTGATTTTATCGGGCGAGAGTGGCGATGGCTCGCTGATACTCAGCTCCACTTATGTACCACCCAATGGAGCAAGAATCCTCCCAAGCGCCAGCAGGCAACATTGAAGCAATACGATCGCTCGAGGATCGTCGCACAATGCTTACTGCAAGGACATCGTTCCAGTTAATGGCGAAACCTTCTCCGCCGATCACTACCCTTCAAGCTTGTCGATAGACCTGGATACCTGTCCGATAACAATAGATGGGATGACCACAGTCAGGCCGGACTGTACTCAAGGCATTCACAGCAAACAGTGACCGTGGGCACCATCACTGTTTGTGAAACGAGAATAGCTTGCTACCTGATGACTCAAGACACAACTGTTCGTTCTGTCTCTATCAACGCTCGTCGGCCACCTTTTCCACCGTCTCGCGCGCCTGCTCTAACAAACTGTCGTAACGTTCTTCGAGCTCTTTATTGGTACCGCGCATGGTGTCCACGCACTTCTTCGTCCATGTCAAATATTCTTTGAGACGCTCTATCGACCAATCTGCAGGAGGCGACTTTCGTATGTCATTGATGTTGCTCGACTTATCGCAAAGCTTGATGTACTTCGCTCGCGCGGTCAAGTGAGGTCCATGCTCTATCTGAAGCTCTTTGCGCCTCTCCTTCGGTAGACTCTTATCGTCAGTAACTTCTCGAACCAAAGAAGTAATGTCTTCCCCGAACATTTCCTCCAATTCTTCGAAGCTGGCATCGGTATCTTCGACGGTATCATGAAGTAGCGCGCTGCAGACGGCGTTTATGTCATGTAGCTTACCGACACTCCAGAGAGACTCTGCGACCTCGATCGGGTGGTTTATATACGGAGACTTCTCTCTGTCTTTTCGTTTCTGTTTGCGGTGCTTCTCCGCCGCAAACTTCATTGCCTTCAGCAATAGCGTTATGTCATCTTCGGAGAAAGTTCTTTGTTCGCCCATCTTAGAATACCCGACTGTTTAGCTGCGCCTTGCGATCCGAAATTGAAATGATACCATCGCGGCTTACGGACTTACCTCGCTCTAGCATATCCGGAAGAGATCTCAGATGGTTCAGTTGCAAAATGTCAGTTAACGAATAACTAACCTGATGTATTTGCAGTAGGCTCGATTGCATAACAGTTCTTTGATGAGAGAGAATAGTTTAGATAGCAGACCTTTCGTGCGCGTAAGCGGTAGAAAAAGTTGCCGCGATTATCAAACATTCGTTAGCATGAATAATGTGTCAACGTGGAAAATTGCATGAGGTGGTTTCGACTCATTGCAACCATATTGTCGCAAATGCGGGGCCAATAGCCTGCGCGTCCGGGGTTTAGAGCTCTTGGACGTTTGGCAACCGAGCAATTCCCCAGCCGAAGAGAAGGAGTGGAGTTCTTATAATTTTTCTCGCACTGGAAATATTAACTTCTAGAAATTAGTCACCATTGAAGAAATGGTGATGTGCTAAACCCCTTCTTTGTTCTATTTTTGAAAATCTCTTGTTTGCAACACGCTAGCACCTGTACCCGGTCCATTGAGGAGAAGAAGAATATGGCGACTGCTGTCATCAAAAATGATGTAGACATCAAGCAGCTATTGAAAGCGCTCAGACTCGCAGGCAAGGGGGACTTCAGCGTGCGGTTGCCGCTTGATCAGACAGGAGTGGCAGCAGAGATCGCCGATGCGTTCAACGAGATAGTCGAGTTGAACGAGCGACTGGTAGCAGAGCTCAAACGCATCAGCACGACGGTCGGCAAAGAAGGAAAGGTGGGACAGCGTGCCTCCCTCGGCTCGGCCGGCGGTGCATGGGCAGAGAGCGTCGACTCCATCAACGCTCTCGTGGGAGACCTGGTGCGCCCGACGACAGAAATTGCCCGAGTCATCGGCGCAGTTGCAAAAGGCGATCTAACCCAACAAATGGCGTTGGAGATTGAAGGTGTGGTCTTGAAAGGCGAGTTCCTCCGCACCGCCAAGACAATCAACACCATGGTCGATCAGCTCGGTTCATTCGCATCGGAAGTTATCCGTGTAGCAAGAGAAGTAGGCACCGAAGGGAAGCTGGGCGGTCAGGCGAAAGTCAAAGGCGTATCGGGCACATGGAAAGATCTGACGGATAACGTAAATTCGATGGCGGGCAACCTGACGGCACAAGTACGAAACATCGCAGCAGTGACTACAGCGGTTGCCAACGGCGACCTTTCGAGAAAGATTACAGTAGACGTCAAAGGAGAGATCTTAGAACTCAAAAACACGATCAACACCATGGTGGATCAGCTCTCCTC
>CAYTDR010000140.1:0-12096 GCA_964436185.1 uncultured Candidatus Obscuribacterales bacterium
ATACGAGGAATTAAACCTGTGAAATATTTCGACGATCAGGCTTCCCCTCTTGCACCATTTTCCGGTGATCAGTCAGGTGACATTTTCACTGACTCTGATGTTTTGACTCAATCACCACTGGCCAGCGCGAGGTTCGTCGAAACGCAGTCAGGCTATCTGGTCGTGCTTAAGGAGATTGGCGAGCGATTGGCGCTCTCCGTGAAGCGGCAGATCGGCACGTTGCCTTCCAGTCAAATCATGCTCACGTCGGACGAATCGAGAAAACTCTCGAAGGTTCTCGACGAGTCTGCCGTTGCCATCGCCGCGAACTCCCAGGCGAAGAGAAGGGAGCTCAATCGGCTTTTCGGTTCGCGTTCCGAAATTGATGGTACTGCATCCAGTATTACCGGTTCATCAGTCGACTCGTACAGAGATGACGTAACTGCGCGTCGTGAGCGAACCTCGGGAGAGGAGTCGGAAGATATCGAAGACGCGCTGCTATCGAGAAAACGGAGATTGGGCCGTCAAATATCCACAATCCTGTTCTCCGTTGCCGGTGTGTTCGTTTTCATCGCTTTGTCAGCCGCGTTTATAACTCAAAAGACAGAGTCAGCACCTTCGGCGGCACCAGCTCCCGTCGTTAAAGTAGAAGTGCCTAAGCCGATGAGCACGGAAAACGTGGACAAATTTGCACGGGTCTTCGTTAGCAACTTGCTCGACTTTAATCCGGCGACATACAGAGTCTCTCAGGTGCAGGCTATGGCAGACATGGCTCCATCACTGATGGAGACATATTGGAACGAAACATCTTTCCCCTTGTCCAAGAAGCAGTTGACGGCAACCGGTGAGAAGACACTTGTAATCGATCGTATCGAACAAGAGCGTTCCGGGACGGAATCTAAAGATGTAAATGTCTACGCCAGCCTGACTACGGATGGGCAAGAGCAAGGATCGCCGGTTCACTTGCTGCTCACTATTGGTGTAAAGAATGATGGCACGCTCACCGTTCTAGAACAAAAAGATGTATCGACTGAAGACGAGAACTCGTATGCCGAAGATGTAACTTTCGATAACGGTTCAGAAAACTCTAAGCCTACGGATGCCGATGCCAAGTCGGAAAAGAGACAAGGCAAAAGAGAGTCTTCAGACGAGCGAAGCGACTCAGCCAACCCAGAGTCCGGAACCGTTCCTGATAAAGGCTCGAAAAACAGCCCCAAAGCTGATTCGGATTCCGCCACTCCAGTCAAGAAAGCCGAATCTAGGGTCGCTCCGGTGGCGACTTCCACTGCCAGAAAAGATTGGTCAGAGGACAAACGTCTCTTGGCAGGGAAGCAAGAGAATGCTGCCAAAAAGGCTGCTGAACCCGTTAAGAGTGCGCCGGAAGTGCCCGCGACGGAGAAAGCACCAGCCGAGAACACGCCCACAGAAGAATTCGGTTACTCCGATTTGAATTAGGATCTTGCACCATATCAACAGTCGGCATGAACCACCGGCATTAGCGATGACAGGCTGCACACCAACTCAGCCGTCAGGCGCGGATATGCATCGGTGCTCGATCGGATATGTCTTTCGTCTCTGGAGCTGCAACGGCCGACCGGCATGAACACGCCAGCAATTCAGCTTCCAGGCGCAACGATATTTATTTGTGTCTGATCGAATATACTCGAATTTAGTTGCTCTTCAGTTTTTGACAAGCGCAAAGGCAGTTCAGCACTAATATAATGATCAGTAGAGTAACCCGTCTCTTCGTTAGAGAATCGGACGGCTCTCCAAACCCTGTGAAGCGAAAGCGTGTTGAAGTTGCCCAAAGCACTGCTTGCAGATTTTACTGTCGGCGTTTTATTGACCGCCAGTACCTGTTATTTTGGTTTCGTTTATGCGGCCACTCGCTGGGCGGATTCTCAGAATGCCGGTCAGTCAATTAGTTTGGGTAAAGGACCGCTTGATGTCGTCGTAAGCGTTCTGGTTTTCCTGTCGTTATACGCCGCGCTCTACCTTTTGTGGACTTCATTTCTGCGCAGCAGAGCCCTGCAAAACTTGGAGCCGCAAGAGGAGCGTTTGACGCTGGAATCTGATGGCAAGCTTTTTCGCAAGTTCTACGTTACCGCCGGTCCGGACAGCAAGACGCAGGAACGAACTTATCGCGTTTCGCCGAAATCACGAACCGCCATTACGCGCTTCGATGGTTCGGCGGTGACGGGTGAAGTTTATTACAGCAAAGACAACAAGATTCCGCTGGCTGTCAGTATTGCTGATGAGGTGGCGTTTACCAATTTGAATTGGAACGCTTCTAGGCTCGTTCCTCGCAGATCGGCGAAGGAGCTTGTGCAGAAGTATGCAAAGGGATTCGGAATTGCGGTCGTGCTAATTGGTTTGACTTTAGCTTTCGTCTGGCGAGACATCATCTGGATTCTTTCGATGAGCACAGCGCATGGCAAAGCAAGCCAAACGGCGGCATCCAGCGATGCAGACCTGCGTATGCAGCGCCTGTTAAGAGCGTCCACCGATCTTGATCCATCCGATCTTCGCAGGACTTATGGGCAGATCGTCGTGGCGGCAGAGCTTGCAAAACGAAAACAGTATGAGAAAGCCAACGCAGTTCTCGATCAAGCGAGTGCTACCGCAAGCAAAGCAAATGAGCCTGATGTTCACATGGCGATGGTAGCAACCGCCCGTGGTTCTCTCTACAAAAGCCGGGGAGAGAATGAGAAGGCAGTTGAATACTACAAGATCGGCGAGAAGCATTGGCAGAAATGCAAGGACCGTGGGCTGACCATGATTCGTGCCACCATTCTTGGACTCTGGTCGATACCATTGCTGGATGTCGATAGTCAGTTGGCTGAAGTGGCAAACAGGCTTGCCATTCTCTACGACGATACCGGAAACCTGGAGGAAGCAGAGAAAGAGTACCAGCGATTTGCCGATCAACTGAAGAATCGGGACAACGATTTTGAATATTATTCGGCTCGGCTCTCGCTTGAACGTTTTTATGTCAGGCATGAGAAGGACGATCAGGCAGTCGAGGAAAGAATCACGATATTAAAAGACCTCGAGCGTAAGTACTCGAAGAACGAAAGTGATCTAGCGGCACAGTTGGAACGTTATGGTGGCATATGTTCTCAATATGGTGACCAGGGATGTGCGCAGGTGCTCTTGGAGCGGGCGGTAGCAATTCGTCGAGGATTGGTCAAGGAGAAGAGTGACACTGCCTACCTCAGGCTTGCTCAGGCAATGTGTCTTTTAGGCGACGCGTATAAATGGAATGCTGAATATGACAAGGCGGTGCCACTATATAAGGAGGCACTTCCAATATTCAAACAGGACTCCAAGTCGTCGTTATGGACCTGGCCGGAACTTGGATTGGCCGAGATAGAGCTTATCAGTGGTGACAGCCAAGCGGCGAAAGCGAAAGTAGAGAACATCCTACATACGAGGTTGAGAGAGTACACTGCTACTGATGTGAGACAGGCCCGGCCTATTCATGTTTTGGCAAACTATTTCAGGCGAAAAAAGGATTTTGTCCGGGCAGAGGAAGCATACAGGAATGCTCTTTCACTCTTGGAGAACAAACATTCGGAGAAGAATGTCGACTTACTCACGCTCCGGTGCGACTACGCGCAGATGCTCATTGCAGCTAATCGCCCGAAAGAGGCGAAAGAACAAATGAACAAAGTCAATAAGGCGAAAAACTCTGCTGGCTGGTAGAGCTCATACATTGGCTAACCAGCATCGAAGTGCTTTTGCTCGACCAGAACGCAGTTTAAATGTTTTACGATTTTACGAGATTTTGGAGATGATGTGTCTGACAATCTGCTCCGGAGATTGGCTTGTGCTGTCAATTTTTTCTTCGAACATCTCATCGGCGAAGACCGGGACGCACTTGTCGATTTGCTCGAACACCCAGTCACCTTCTTTCTGTTCCCCACGTTGGTGAACCCTTTTGCAAATGATTTCTTTTGGTGCAATAAGGCAGAAGTGGTGAAAGATTGGATCAAGCCGTTTTAACCCTGATATGACTTCTTCGAAATAATCAGTTCGCCAGATCGTCATGGGCATAATAAGACTGCGGCCGTAATTCTGTTGCAACTTCCCAGCGACTTCGATCGTTAGATTTCGCCACATCGAGTAATCTTGGAAATCACCAGTCCAATCAATCGGGCTGAGAATCTTTTGCAACATTGTTCCAACTTCTTCTGCATCAAAGAGAAGGCTGTTGGGAAGCGCTGTTGCGAGCAGCTCTGCGGTGGTCGTTTTGCCGACGCCGAAGGATCCGTTTATGAATACGATCATCTATATGCAGTCTGAATAACCCTCAAGAGAATTATGTCACAGGCAACTCTGAGAGCGTGTAGGAAGACGATGCCATTGAAACCGCAGTTCGATGTCTTGAGCGCAGAAAACAGAATTCGCTGCATTGAGGGTTTCCGAGAGCACAAATCATTATCCGATCGTCTGTGAATTGATGGCCCTTAACAGAGTAAAAGTACTTAAGGATGCTTCCTTCAGCGCGCTGCCATACACCTGTTCATAGTCGACGGCCTGAGTAGCTAGTTGGTTAGAGGTGATTCTTCGTCGGACGCTTACTGGTGTGCCACTGATTGCGGTACCGTGGCTGCCTCTGGCACCATGGACAGTTCGATCACCCTGAATGGTGATTGGTCCGGAAAACTTCGGCGCAAGAGCGGCATTGCCACGTTGTAGACCGGGACACCCGAAATAGTTTTGCCTTCCAAAGATCCTTTGTGAGCGTGTCCGTGAAAGACCGCGGATATAGGGTGCCGAAGCAATGGTTCCTCGAGCCTGCTATTGCCCAGAAATGCGTAAATGGTCTCTGGCTCGCCTACGACTGTCGCCATAATCGGTGAGTAGTGCATTACGACTACTCTGTGCACAGTCCTCAACCTGGCTAAGGCTGACTCCAATTTGAGCGCCTCATCAAGCACCTCTTTTACTATATTTTTGATACCCTGCTCGCCCCAGGCTCCGAGCGAGTGTCTCCCGAATCCACCTATATATCCTTTGATGCCGGCGAAACCGACTCCCATGATCTCGCAAGACTCTCCGTCCAGAACATTGATTCCAGAACCGGTCAGAATCTTCCGAACCTCGTCCTGCTGACCGGACTCATAATCGTGGTTGCCCAGAACCGCAACAATCGGAATGGTGGTGGCGCTGATCAATTCTTTGACCAGTACTTGAGTTTCCTCTACAGTTCCATAATCCGTGAGATCGCCGCACAAAACCAGGATATCGGCGTATTCGTTGACTGATAAGAACACCGGTTGAAGCGTTCCCTGAGAGTTCTTCGTGCAATGGAGATCGCCGACGGCGGCTATTCTGACCACTTCTCTGCTCATGTTCCTTCCTTTCCAGTTAAACCGGAGTAGGTTAGCTCGGGGATGCCAGTCTCAGTTCGAAGTTAGTTCGAGGAATAATTACTTTGATCCCTTAGCACGATTCGCGGAACTGCGGGCGAGGGTAGCTTCTGGGTGAATTCGCAGGTCAGGAATGGTAAGTCCATGTCATAAACTGCCTCTGAATAAGTAGAAGATCAAGCAAGCTTTCGAAAGATCAGTTGAACCTTGTTCCATTAATCTGACGCAGCGCCCGGCGTCTGTAACAACGACAATACTTGTCATGAAAATCCATGCATCTCTGTCTGACACTGGTGTCGCGAGGACGTGCTAATCAACCAGAATGTTAGAAACAAATATTAGCCTGGATGAACGGGCACGGAAATTTTATACAGATGCACTGAAGTTGTTGAACGATTGCGGCAAACCGTTTTTGGTAGGCGGCGCTTATGCCCTCGCTCATCATGCGGGTGTTGAACGACATACAAGGGATCTTGATATCTTCATCCACAAAAGAGATGTCGAAGAGATTCTGCAGATGTTCACAAAATGGGGCTTTCGTTCCGAGATGACCTTTTCGCACTGGCTCGGAAAAGCTTTTAAAGACGATCATTATATCGATCTGATTTTCAGCTCCGGCAATGCGATTGCGGACGTGGATAACGAATGGTTCACCCATGCCGTTGATGCAAATGTCTTTGGAGTGCCAGTCCGATTGTGCCCTCCCGAGGAGATGATCTGGTCAAAGGGATTCATCATGGAGCGTGAGCGCTTTGACGGCGCTGATGTAGCACACATCTTTCGGTCTTGTGGTGAGACGATGGATTGGGACCGTTTGCTGCGACGCTTCGGCCCACACTGGAGGATTCTCCTCACGCACATGATCCTGTTTGGGTTTATTTATCCGAATGAGAAGAACAGGATCAACGAACGAGTGCTGAAGCTGCTCACAGACCGACTGAAGTCCGACTCAGAATCTCAAAACGGCGCACAGTTCAATCAGGGAGTACTTCTCTCGCGTGAGCAATACCTGCCGGATATAGAGCAATGGGGATACGAAGATGCGCGCCTCAAGCCTCATGGGAATATGAGCGATTCGGAGATCGATGTCTGGACGATTGCGATCAAAAGTCGGTAGGAAATTCTACAGTCTCAGATTCGTTTGCCGTGCGAGGATTGATAGTTGATGTCGCACCGGGTGCAACATCGAGCCTCGTCTTTGGTACTACATATGGCCCTATTCATAACTTTCAGATAGGTGATCAATAGGCAATCGTTCAATTTTTCCGCGTACACATCTCGCCAACAGCAGATATTAGTCTTCTGAATAACCAGATGCATTTGGATCTCCGCCATAAATGTGCGGAGTGCACCAGAAGTCGAGATGGTTGCTTGAAGGAACACCGTTAGTGGTGACGGTAAGCGGCAATGTTCCGTCGGCGTTGCCCCAGTTCGGGGCGTAAAAAAGCAAAGTCTTCGTGTCCAGAACCTTGAATACAGTCGCTGTGCTGGCGCCGACTTTGACGATGTTGTTGGCAGCAACAGACGAGAAGTTTGCCCCCTGAACGGTGAAGAGTGTTCCGGGAGGCCCTCCCAGTGGGCTCAGGGAGGTCAACTGCGGAGCAATTCGATTGATTGACACCACGACACTGTTGCTCACCTTTCCGTTTATGTCCACAGACAAGTTAGCTTTGCTCTTCAGATCAGATGGGGCCTTCGCCTCAATTAATGATTGGGTGACGGAGATCACCTGAGCTTGTTGATTGTCGAGTACTACTTTGGTGTTGGACGCATCGGCACCAAATCCAGTGCCATGAATGAGGAACGACTTTCCTGCGGAGACGCCTGTTGCTTTAATGATCGTTGGGTTCGATGTATCTGCTTTTACACCAGTTAACGCCCAGCTGAAGATAGCTCCCGGCTCCCCAGCGCCCTCAATAATTAATTGGTTTCCTTGGTCCGAGATTCGCCCCGTCATGTCCAGTGTTTTGACGTGTGTACTGAGAAAGGTTCGCTCATCAACTAAAACCTCCCCGCCTACGCCGGTTTGTCCAGGAGGTGCGAGGAATACTCGCACCCAATCGTAACCAGGTTTACCTGAATATCCGTTGTAGAACGTCAGCCAGACCGGAAGAGACGCTTGGTCCGGCGCAATTTTAAGCACAGCGGTAAACTTGTCTATCTTGCCGCGACCAGCTGCTGTATAAGGTCCGCCCTCGGCGATGAGCCGGTGGGCAGCACAATCTCCAGAGCTAATGGACGTGCAGGCTATTGCCAGTACGAGCAGAACAATCCTGATGGACTTCATTATTCGATTCACGTTTGCTACTCCCACGCCGCTGACAAGTGTTGGACGAGCCGATTAACGACTGGCCAACAAGATCTTACCAGCATGCGCCGATTTGCTTGCAAAACATATCTATGAGGCTCTCTCCAACATGGGTACATAAGGAATAGATGCCAAACAGTAAACGGCACACTTTTGTCGAGCGAGATTACCGATGTCCAGCGGATACCAGAACCCAATTCAGATCTTGTGCGTGGAGCGTGAGGTGGAGAGGGTTCGCCTTCAGGCAGTATTGAATGAGTTCCCCGATTTAGTGCTTGCTGGAGAAGCCTCGAGTTCCTCAGAAACACTCCGATGCCTCCAGGAAAAGAGTATTGATGTTGTCGTGATCGACCTTGGTTTGCCTCACACAGACGGAATAGAATTGACCAAGCAGATTCGTGAATCGCATCCGAGTGTTCGCGTTCTCATCTTCACTGCAAGCGATGAGCCGAATCATATCTTTCATGCGATGAACGCCGGAGCTGATGGCTATGTTCTGAAAGGCAGCGTATCGAAAGCAGTCGAGATGGCGATTCGAAGCGTTAGACTCGGTGCTGTGTGGCTCGATCCGAGCATTGCCAGGCAAGTTCTGCAGATTACTGAGGAAGCATCACCGACTCAATACTCCAGAACTCTCCCTACCGGTCTCATGACCATTCCGCTCTACTCACATGATAAGTCGATCTTGAAGGAGGTCGCGGCAAGCGACTGTCAGGATGGTGTCTGTCTTGTTGATCCCTCCTTCGTAAGAAAACTTAGGCGATTTGCTCCCTCGTAGAGAATGCGATGATATGCTTACCTCTGCTGTTATTCAGAGGTTTAAATATTGTGCTAGTACCTGTCGTTAACCTGCAAAAAAGCCTTGAAGAAACACTGATCGAGCGAGGTTTCTCCTCTAGTGAAGCAACTGTCATCGGTGCCCCCATTCTCTGGGCGGTGACACATGGTAACAATCAGGGGCTTTTGAAACTGGTCAATGAACCCGCATTGAAGGCAAAATCCGCACTACGACCGATGACGGTGACCAAGGAGACAGCCTGTTCGGCCTGGATCGACGGTGGCGAAAATAATGGCATGTTGATCATGCAGATGGCTGTCGACAAAGCGAAGGAGATGCTTAGCCGAAGCGTTATCTCCGCTATCGGCATTCGAGGAGTTCGCTCCAGCTGTGGTGCTCTGGCTTATTTTACCGAGCAGATTGCGGAAAAAGGATGCATAGCGTTGATGATCGGTAGAACACCGCCTTCGGTGGCACCGTTCGGGAGCACGGAAGCACTGTTTGGGACCAATCCATTTTGCATAAGTTTCCCAACCGATGGAGAGGCTGTGACTTTTGATATGGCGACGGCTGCCATCGCCTGGTATGGACTGGTTCTTGCTGCCGCGGAAGGTAAGGAGATCGATCCCACTTGTGTAATAGATGCGCTGGGTAATCCAACTTCGAATCCCAAAGAGGTGATGGACGGAGGAAAGATTCTCCCGTTCGATCGTAGTTACAAAGGTTCATCCATCGGAATGCTTGTCGAGATGTTTGCTGGTCCGCTTGTTGGCGCTGGTTTTTGCGATGAGAAATCAGAATGGGGAAACCTCATTATTGGATTGGATCCTGATATGTTTGTCGGAAAGGAGCAGTTCCGAAAGTCAGCCACTGAGCTGGTTCAGAGACTGAGGCAGGCTAAAACGAACAACGGATCTGTACGTTTGCCAGGCGATCGAGCCCGAGAGTTTCACGCTCAGGTCGAAGCGTCTGGTGCTGTCGAGATTCCTGAGCAAGTACTCTCTCGTCTGGGATGGACGACTTGCATGAATTGAGCGTCATTGCCAAAAAATGTAGTCCAAGAAACCAAATAAAAGAACCGACGAGAATGACTCCAACCTTTTGGGTATGAATCCATAAAAGGAGACCTGGAGGCGGTTATATGGTGACTACAGAAGATCGCAGAGACAAGATGTCGCTCGACAGAGCTTATGATGTGTACTTCCGAACCATAAAGGGTGGCGGCGACGATTTATTTGCAATCGTTCAAGCTCTGAAAACTGTTCAGCATGCACTCGACGCCTGCCAGAGCGGTGGCATCAGACTGACCGAGCGATTATGGAAGAAGATTCAGCAGGCTTTGTTCGATAAGCTGCTAACCGGACATTCCAACTATTTATGTGTATTTGATGGCTCGGGAGTGATTGTCGAATCTGGAATTTCGCTGCCCGATTTCGGCATATTCGAGATTCATCCGGAAGGACTTCGGCGTGACGACGACTTCTTTCGTGCACCTATTGAAGGACTTCACGAGCTAACCGTGACGAAAGTATCCAGGGCCTGGAGTCTTCATGGATCGATGCTGAAGCACGAGTATTTTGTAAACCTGCAGATTGAGTGCTCAGGGGATGCTTGTCTCATGCCTCCGGGAATTGTATTCGGACATGAACGCCTCCGCGAAGAGACCGAGGAGGGAAGGCGTTCTGCCTACACCGAGTGGTGGGATCTTTACTGGCGTGCGTACTGCACTCCGGATGAAGAGGAAAAAGAGGTCGTACTCGATCGTATGGCGATGCTCGAAGCAGTCTGGGGTAGGCTATCATCGGAGCAAACAGCCGACGTTGCTTAATGCAACAGAACATCGTTCTCGCTTCTACAAGTCGGAGCCCTGAGAGAAGAAATCTTCAGCTCCATCAGGAACGTCAAATTCTTTGCCGATATACTCAGCGTACGGGAATTTCGCTTTGAGAGGGGCAAGACCTGCCGGGGTTGTGTTTTGGCAGAACTTGATTGATAGCCACTTCAAGTCGCTCAATTCGGTCAATTTCAACAGACCCTTATCAGTTATTGGATTGTAGCTCAGGTCGATTGATCTCGGATTGAGATAGATTATGGCATCCATGTCCTTGCCTTCCAGCTCGAGCTGACCAAGAATTACTTCACGCAAATACTCAAGCGGCTTTAACATTCTGATGCCTCTTGTATCTATTGCAGTATTGCTTAAGGAGACATATTCCAAAGTCGGAAAATACTTTACCAGGTGCTCGCAAGTTGCGTTGCCAATTTTGGGCAATGCATAAGATCGAGTCTTTTGAGTTCATGCAAATCCTTGAGTTGCGCAATGCCTGCGTCTGAAACTCTCGTTCCTTGCAGCTTGAGCCGTTCAAGCCGATTCAATTTGTTGATGAACTTCATGCAGTCGTCACCAATATTGGTATCGATCAAAGACAGTTCATGGAGAGGCAAACCAGAGATAAACTCGATTCCTCGTGTTGATTGGTCGACGACGATCAAGAAAGTCGCCTAAGTCAGATAGCTCGACCTGGTTTCGAGCAGATTATATATAATCCATTAAGTCGGGTCTCTTCCGCGCAACTTTCTCAAATGCCGCTCGGTATCTATACTGAAGTATGAACAAATCGAAGGCGGTGGAGACCATGGTAGGAGCAGTAAACAGCGAAAGCAGACGGGGGCGAGGTTCAGCGACAATTTTCGACCCGTTGCTGGACGGTTCGAAAGACCTGCTGAGCAATCCCTATCCGAAAATTGAAATCATGCGTGAGCATGGACCGATTGTTTGGAGTCCGAGGGGAAATCAGTGGGTCGTGCTCGGCTATGATGAAGCCAGTTTGATATTGAGAAGCAAGTCCTTCGGCAAGAAGATATTTGATAAATGGAAGCATCCTGACCTGCTCATGCGCGGTTTTATATACCTGACGCGCAGAAGGACCGGACAGAGCATGCTTATTCAGGATCCGCCCGATCATACGCGGATTCGTGCGCTGGTTAGCTCAGCCTTCACACCGACGTCCATAAAAAGGTTGGAAGGACGCTTAGCTGACATTTGCGATCAGCTTTTGATCAATGTCGATGCGAAACTCAAGTCAGAAGGAAAAGTCGACCTGATCAGGGAGTTCTGCTTCCCGCTGCCCGTGATTGTGATTGCGGAACTGCTTGGCGTGCCAGTCAAAGATAGGGAAAAGTTTAAGCAGTGGTCTACTCGGATCACTCAGTCCCTGGGAGGGTCAGGTTCTCTTGGCCGAGTTGTCGACTCCATTCTGGCGATGAACAGTCTTCGAGATTATCTGCTGAAGATCATTCAATCGAAACGACTCGAGCCTGGTGACGATTTGATTTCGTCGATGGTAAAAGCGCAGTCAGCGGAGTATAGCCGTCTGTCGGACTCGGAGTTACTGGCAAATACCGTTCTAATCCTAATTGCAGGGCATGAAACTACAGTCAATCTGCTTGGTAATGGTGTATACAACCTGCTAACTCATTCAGAGCAACTCGAACTACTGCGCGCGCAACCAGATTTGATACCAGGTGCCATCGAAGAAATACTTCGCTTCGATCCACCGGTACAAATAGTTCGAAGAATCGCCCATGAGGACACTGAATACGACGGCGTGGTAATTAGAAAAGACGAGGCGCTGACGGTACTCACTGCGGGATGC
>CAYTDR010000141.1:0-12087 GCA_964436185.1 uncultured Candidatus Obscuribacterales bacterium
CGCTGAGGTTCGATATAGAGCGTACGAATATCAAGCATCTCACTTTCGGTGCAGGCATCCACTACTGCTTGGGCGCGGAGCTAGCTAGAACGGAAACACGAATTGCTTTTGCAAAATTGTTCGAGCGGTATCCTACTCTCAAGCTGTCCAAGCAGCGGCTGGAATACAAAGGACCGTTGGCCCTTCGTGGATTCAAACGGCTTTTTATCGAACGTTAGAGTGAATCCGACGCTCAAAAGCGAGCATATTAGCGAAGAAACGAAGAAACTAAGCAAATATCGTTCGATTTGCTCACTTCCTATATATGTAGCCTTTGACGAACATGTTTCTGAGGTCTTATCTTGCTGCCAACCAGTTCCGAATGAAGCCACTTAATGGTTCGACTGACTTCTGCGTCCCGTCATTCCCGTAGTTGCTGCAATGCACGACTGAAAAATGCATAGGCCCGAATTGCAAAATGGTTGATAAGAGCAGTTTCGTCATCAACGCTACTTTTATTGTCAGATGCCGTAAAATGTTTGACCGCAAGCATCTAGAGGGTCAGCACGGCGATTCCCTGAGTACTTCGCATTCTCGCAACGATCGTGCGCTATGTAAAAGCAGCAACGTCGAAACAATCTCGATCTGCACAACCGAAGTCAGGTTGACGGGATCAGAACATGTAAAGAGAGGAAGTATGAGTAGCATTAGAACGCAAACAACAAGAGAGATTGATGATCATCCTACTACGGTTGTTACGCGCGATAAATCGGACAGTTGGGTCGGCGCGATGCTTGTGATCGTGCTACTATCCATAGTGGCGCTTGGATTCTTTTTTATGTCTAACACCGATAGCAAAAACAGCCAACGGTTACAGGATCTCACCGAACAACAGAGAACCCTGGATCTGCAGAGAAGCCTCACTCCTCCCACGCAGACTGTGATTCCTGTTCCTACTCCGGTTCCTACCCCAGTACAGGGACCTCAGGGTGCTCAGGGACCCCAGGGACCAGCAGGACCCGCAGGACCGGCAGCTAGCCCTGAACCGTCCGCCGAGCCCGCTCCAGCCGCGGAATCTGCTCCGCCAGCTGAGGAAGCTCCAATCGAATAGCGCGGAACGCCATCACTTGAACGCTTCGAAACCATCACTCGCGTTCACAGTGAGACCTGGTGAAAAACTATCTACATCAACCTGTAAAACGGTTTGATATGAAATAGCAATCACCGACGAACTGCAAACTTCTTCGTTAATCCGAAGGAGTTTGCTTTTCTTTCGCTTCCGTGAATTCGCCCGCAACCTGAAGGCGCGTCGGTCCTTTCTGCTTTGGCAAATTGACTCACTAACAGATTTATCCTCGTGAAGCATCAATGAGCCGGGCTCGAACGCGTTTGTTGATTTGGATGACGTCATTGATGGATTGATTAAGCCGGGGCAAATATTTCTTCGAAAGGCGGCGGCGCTGAGCAGCTCGGCAGATTGATAGGCGCTGCCAGAGCTGCTAATATACCGTCTACGTAGCCGATTGGGATGAACTTCATGAAGATGGATGAGTACGATGGGAAGGCGTTTCTTGCCACCGTCCGTGGTGAAGATTTTGCGCACGCAGGAGAGACTGAATCCATCGATCTCGTTTTCGAGCACTTGGGCACGAACTCCGAATGGCAGGTGCTCGATGTAGGCTGCGGGCGAGGTGGGACGGCTGACTATGTTCAGCGTCACCGTTGGGGACAGGTTACAGGAGCGGATATCGACCAAGATTCGATCGCTTATGCCAGGCAACGATATCCACAACTGAAATTCGTTCTCTGCTCTATGGAAGATGTGGGAGAGCAGTTTCCTGCCGCGTTCGACGTGATTTACCTGCTTAATGTGTTCTATGCTGGTAAGGACAAGCGCCTAGCCGCAAGCAGCTTTCGCAAAGCGTCCAAGGAAGGCGGTGTGCTGTGTATCTTCGACTACATATACAACAAGCCGTCTGAACCATTGCCAAAGGTGTTCTTAGGACAACTTCCTGCCACGCCTGACGAGTTGGAGCAAAGCCTGCTAAATGCATCCTGGAAGATTCGAGAAAATGTCAATCTCGATCTGCAATATATTGAATGGTATCAAAGGTTTCTGAAACGATTCGATCAGCCGTCCTTGCAGGGAAGATTCTCTTCCACGGTCATCGAAGACGTTCGGAACAAGTACACCGAGTTGCTAAACGCGATTGAGAACGGCTCATTAGGCGGCGTTCTGCTGGTTGCCGAAGCTTGCTGATTAGAGTGCGCGATGACTCGGAAACGCATGGTATTGTATGTGATGGCACTGCAAAGTGCATCGGAATGAAAAGTCGCTGATCCGCTGCTGAGCAGGCGAAAATAACCACTCGGAGTTGGTCGAAATATCCGAAGATCTTGATGGATAGACTCAATATCCATAGTAGAACTTTTCGAAAATGCATTAAATCTGCTGGTGCATAGACGTTCAATCAATTAGTATCTACGAAGAACCAGCGCTCCCGGCCGCCATGCGCACGTGTCAAATTTTTACTATTGGGCGAAGGGTCTGGGTGCAGCTTGGTTCCAATCCGTAGCAAAGCTGAAGAGTAATGCAACGCTCTCAGGAGAAGAATAGTGCCAGAAGGTCCCGACCAGATACAAACTCCCCAAACTCAGGATCTTTTGCCTCCACCGGTTCGGTTGTCGCAGCCTGATCTGACTCCCTTAGGGGGATTGATACCGCGCGATACGGCAACTCCTTTCCTCCCTCGCGTGGAGGTTCAGCAAACTCCGCCGCAACCTGGATCAACGCCGCCTCGACCCGATGCAGTTGTTCCGCCCGGTTCGACTCTGCCTAGAGCTGATACTCTCCTTCCTCCTGGTTCGACTGCGCCCAGACCCGGTGATGCGCTTCTTCCTCCTGGCTCGACTGCACCCAGACCCGGTTTGCTTGTTCCTCCCGGTTCAACTCCGCCTCGACCTGATTCAGTTCTTCCGCCCGGTGGGGTACCGCCCAGACCTGGTACAGTTCTTCCACCCGGTTTGGTTCCGCCTAGACCCGATGCAGTGCTTCCGCCTGGTTCGGTGGCGCCCAGACCTGATGCGATTCTTCCGCCCGGCGCGACTCCACCTCGACCCGAGGTCCCGGTAGTTCCCGGAGCACGAGTAGAGAATGGGCGTGCTGTGGAAGTTAATCGCCGCGGTGCCAATGGCGCAAATGAGCAGTGGACGGTCAATTGGGACAATACGACCAATCCGCCTACAATTCGCAATTTATCGAAGAACGGTCAGGTCGTAGAAGGTTTGCAGAACCCACAGGTTGACCCCGTCACGGGACAAATCCGCTACGATCAGAATGGTGTTAAACATACCTTGAATACAAACGGAACTTCGATCGAGACGCGCAACGCCGGGCAGCGCGGTGAGAATGGCCAGCCCAGAGGGGAGTCCAACCTTTATCGCAATGAGCATGGTCTGCCCGTTCGCCAGGAGTTCTTCCGCGCCAATGGTCAGCCCGGATTCCGTGAGATGCATTATAGAATGAACGCTGATGGAACACCGTCCAGAGGAGCGGATGGACGACCAATCCTTACTCGCATAGATGTTCCAACCCCGGCTCCCATGTCACTGGTGAGAGTTACTGACGGTCCTCCGGCTACATGGCGCGTAGAGACTGCCAACGGACAACCTGCGCGCGGCGCCGCAGAGCCGTGGGAGGCCAATCCTCAAGTCGACAACGCCGGCAATATAAGTTTCATTTGGAACGATGGAAAGGTTTGTGTACGTCCGGTGGACGCACGAGAAGACAGGAATTATTATGGACCTCCACCGTCTACTCGACCAAATTCAAGACCGGAGACGACACCAGGAGCCAATCCGATACCAGGCGCTGATCCTCCGCAACCCCAGCGGACGGCGGATGAGGGACAAGGAGGTCGACCTCGGTTCATGGCTCGTTCACCATACCATCGACGTCCGGTGCCTCAGCAGCAGCAGCAACGACCTCGCTAAGTAAGTCAGTCAACCTGAAGCATTGCATGTGCGTGTAATGGTAGTACCTGCGGTGCGCCTCATGTGGAGCATTATTGAGAAGCACGCTTATTCTCGTAAGGAAGTTTACCGTCTAATAGCAACCCACTCCGACACGGTGGAGATAGGAACGTCTCTAACGATCGCATTACTCGTCGGGGAGGAGCAGAAGTGTCCTCGTTGATTTTGCCATGTTCTCGCGTGTCGAAATTTAACTCCTAGCTGCATGAGCTTGTACGCCTGAATTCGGCTATTTTGTCAGGTTGTAGAAGGCATCGTTCCACTCATTTCCTGCTACAGAACCAGAAGAACATAAGGAGACACTTTATATGAACACCATCGAATGGCTTGCATTTTCTGCCGGTATCCTCGTTACGCCTGTGATCATTATTTGTCTGGCGAAGGAGCTTGCCCGGATAAAAGCGATCAGCAAACGCAATGAAAACTTGAATCGAAGTATCCATTAATCGAGACGCGTGCTGTATCAGCCGATCTCGTAGATTGAGCAGTTCAGCGCCATGACGGCTCGCTTTCGGATTCATAACATCCTTGTTCCCGTTTGAACCAGATGGTTCAGGCGGGAACATCATATATTGGCACTTCTTTCGGGACCGCTATATAATTAGCGCGTGGAACATTCAGATACGAGTTTAAATAGCGCACTGTCCGATCGTGTCACTATACGTGTTGAGGCTGTGAGCGACTGGCGCCAAATCGAAGAATTGCTAATAAATTCCTTTGGCGGCCGGGAGGAAGCAGAGCTGGTTCAGAGAATCAGAACGTCTGATGAGTATTTGAATGAGCTTACCCTTGTTGCTGAAGTCAACAATGTTATTGTCGGCTTTGTCATGCAGAGTCATATTACGCTCAACGATGGCTGCAGCTCTGTCAAGATATTATCGTTAGCACCATTGGCGGTGGCGCCATCAGTGCAGCGCCAGGGACTTGGTGCCAAATTGATGAATGCGGGGATTGCATTGGCAGAACTGAGGGAAGAGCCTCTCATCGTTTTGCTTGGGCATGCCCAGTATTATCCACGTTTTGGCTTCGAGAGAGCTTCAGGATACAACATTTATCCTTCAGCGCCCTGGCCGGACGCCTCATATATGGTGCGCACGCTGCCGAAGTTTGCGCCGGCGATACACGGTAAGACAAAATATTCACCGGCGTGGCAGATCGATTAATGTTCATCGCGTAGCGGATTTTGTTCATCTTGTCAGATCTTGCTATCGCAATCCAATCTCTTTAGATCTAGAATGAATTACGAGGGTAGTAGTTCCACTCGACGTGACGGATGACTTTCTCAAGCTACTTCTCCGTACTAGAACTAACATCTGTATCGACTCAATCACGATAGGAAAATGGATGATGATTAGAAGCAAATTTCTACGCCTCGCGACTATCGTCTTCATGTTGTCTAGTTTCAGCTATCCTGCGTTCGCCAACGAAACGTACTCTGCCAAAGTTACATCTGTCGTGGATGGCGACACTCTGAAGGTTACAGCGCAGGGAGTCCGCCAGACAGTAATTCTCGAAGGGGTCGACTGTCCCGAGCTGGAGCAGGATTTTGGTTCTGAGGCGAAGAAGTTTACCGAAGCTGTCTGTGGTGGCAAGATAGTTACAGTCGAAAGTCATGGGAAAGACAGGCACGGACGGACTATAGCCTCCGTTGTCCTGTCCGATGGTGTCAATCTCAATCAAGAGCTTGTAAAAAGAGGTCTGGCCTGGTGGAGCGATAAGTTTGCTCCGGACGATATGAAACTGAAGGAGTATCATATTACGGCCAAGATCGGTCATACGGGCTTGTGGTCGAAGAACAACCCGATTCCGCCTTGGATCTTCCGCAATGGAAGCAAGTCAGTTGAAGCAAAGATCAAACCGGCATCAGACTAATTTACAACTGCGAGTGTCTGACAACGTTCTTCCAGCCATCAGGCATCGATTGGGCAAATCTTGCATAGCGATCCTTGAGTTTGATGGATAGATACCACGATATTGATTTTGAGGGTCGTAAAAGAGCAAGCGCCATGAAGTCAAAACAACTACTCATCATTTTGAGTTTGATCGTTGCATCTTTATAGTTAGGGGTAATTTGTGTTCCCTGGCGGTCGAGCCGATTAAGACTCAACCATCCGACAATGACTTAGCGACATCAAGCAAGGATGATATAGCGAGAATCGATCAATCGATACAGAAATCCTTCGAAAGCTGGCAGTACGATCAAGTTATCGCCAGCTACGAAAAGCTATTGCCTTCTCAGAAAACCGATCCAGCAATTTGTTATAGGGTAGGCTACAGTTTCATGCGCGTGCATGATTTCATCTCGGCAGAAGTTCCACTGCGAACAGCCGAAGCATGCGGTTTTACCGGCTTTCCTGACTATCCCACCGTCTCTAGCTTGATAGAGAGGGTGGAGGAATTGAAGAAGCTCAGACCACCTTTGTATCCTGTTAAGGCTCGGCTTCCTTTCAAGTTATTCGCGAGATCGACTGAGTGGATCAAATCAGTAGAAGGGGACTTTCCTCAATACCAGAAACGAGCTCGAGAGATCTTTGGAGAACAGTTGCCGCCTGTATCGTTCTACATCTTCGAAGATAGAAACGACTATCGCCGCTTTTATAAAGCTCTGTTCGAGTGGGAGCCATCCAAAGGACAGGATGCCACTGGAGTGAGAAACGTAGTTGTGGGCTGCGAAAAAACGAGCGATGGTCGAGCTCTGGCAACGCATCGAATTAACTGGAGAAAAGGTGTCTTGTTGCATGAATATTGTCATGCGCTGTGTAATACCATATACGGTACAGGATTCACAAAGAACGTGCCGGAGTGGTTCGATGAAGGGGTGGCCGATTTCATGGCTGAACCTTACTACCACTCACTGTTCAGGTGGTACAGGGAGAACCTCGTTACTGCAGGAAAAACCGTGCCTGCACCGACATATGAGTCTATGATCTCGAAAGTACAGGATGATCGTGAAGTTCGTTATGCGATCGCATTAGAGATGGTATTGGAATTGGTGGCGAGGCGAAAGCACGATTTAGTGCGTCATATTATTATGCAGGCGAAAAGTTTTAATGGAGACTTTGAGAAGGCGATAGTAACTGCGACGGGGATTGAGGCCCGGCGTGCTTACGAGACCGTAATCATGCGTTATTGGAAGTCGGGTCCGATACTCCACGAGCCTTCGAAAAGTAAATAAGATGCTGCCGTCTTTCCCTGACGTATTGGGATATGCGCCCATTTCTAGGAGGAGATTTTGATTCCTCCTAACTCTTAAATTCAATCGGTACAACATCTCGTAGAGAATCCAAATACACGGAAGGCACCTGCCAGAGAAGGTGCCTTTCGTGATTTCCTTCGGTCTCGTAAACTTGCTATTTACTCTTCGCGGCGGCTTCGCCGACCTGATGGATGTCTGAAGCTCTGTTCTGTTTAAAGAGATCTTCAGCTACCTTCAGAGAGTCTTTTTCCTCACAATGTGCAGCGACCAAAAGGTTGCCATCCCGAATCTTGCCTTCGTAAATTTTGGCTTCGTATTCAGGAATACCCATTCCTACGAGTGCTCCTGTCAAACCGCCGACAGCGGCTCCAACTGCAGCACCACTGAGCGTGGCCATGATTGGTCCGGCCGCGATGAAGGGTCCAAGACCAGGAACGGCAATTGCGCCGATGCCTGCGAGAAGACCGAGAGCGCCTCCGATCAGTCCGCCTGTACTGGCGCCACCTACGGCACCTTCCGGCGCTTTGGTCGCGGTATCATGCGCGAAGTCATACATACCTTCCTTATCCGGGAATAGTACGGAGATTTCTGATTCGCCAAATCCTGCAGCTCTAAGATCTGCTACGAGGTTCTCTGCTTCTTCTTTTGTATGAAGTATTCCAATTACTGACCTTGTCATTTTTATTTCTCCGATTTTGCTGATATCCGTTTTGTATCTATTTAGATTTCGGTGCCACGGTCAATTGGTTTTTGACCTTCGTAACTCCACTACAAGCCTTAGCCAAGTCGGCCAACCTGTTTTTTTCGCTTTCGCTATCCACGGGTCCTCGTAAGGTAACAACACCCTTTTTATAGAGAATCTTGGCGTTCTTCGCATTCACCGAAAGACCTTCGTCATCCATGATTGACTTTCGAACGTTAGCTAAAACCTTCACGTCAAGTTCGCTGTTACTTTGCTTCTCAGCGGTCACAGCGTCTTTCTCTGTTGCTCCTCGATTCTGGGCGGTATTGTCAGCCTTTGGCTCCTCAGCCATCACAGAAGTTCCGAAAATCTGCAAAACCAAAAGAAAAGCGGTACCAAACGCTAGTGTTCGCATAAATCCACCTCTAAACTATGTTTCTCATACCGTATTTGTAGCCTCCGATTTGCCAAGAAGTGCCATGATTAATTGCGATTTTTCCAGAGTCTGAGATGCTGAATTTCAGGCGCTCCAGCCTGTGTTCGGATAAGTCTTCCGTCAATTAATTTCGACTCGACGAATTAAATTTTGTTGTGAGTTTTTTGAGAACTTGTGATCAACACGAGATTGCATATTCATCTAGATATGGCGTTTGGGCAAATTCGAATTCGACGTTCTTCCAGCAATTCTCACGACCTTCATGTCATCGTGTCACATTGCATTGAATCGACGAACCATCCGATGTCTTGATGAAGCCGGTTGACGGGCTGCCCACCATGTCCGAGTGATCGTATGCATGTAATGTAATCGCCACTTTCAATCATGGGCACTAGATTCATTTTTTTGATAAATGAGGTATTCGCTTCTATTCGCTGTGCTATCTTGATGAGCGGTCGGACTAGTCGGGCACCAATTTATGATCGTTGTGACGGACAAGGGACTTTATTGCGCGGCGGCTGACTTCTACATCGATCCCTGGCGCGCGGTAGATAGAGCTGTTATCACTCACGCTCATTCCGATCATGCACGAGCCGGAAGCAAATCTTATTTGTGCGTGAGGCAGTCGGCCGGTGTGATGCGTTATCGCATCGGTTCCGATATCGCTGTTCAAACCGTCGAATATGGTGAAACAGTCTATATGAATGGAGTAAAGATCTCACTGCATCCGGCCGGCCACATCTTGGGTTCTGCCCAGGTACGAATAGAGAGCCGTGGTGAGATTTGGGTCGTGTCCGGCGACTACAAAACTCTTCCTGATCCGACCTGTGAACCTTTTGAACCTTTGAAGTGCGACACGTTTGTCACGGAATCAACATTCGGTCTGCCGATCTATAGATGGCAATCGAACGAGAGCGTATTCGAGCAGATCAATTCCTGGTGGAGCAAGAACGCACAGGAAGGAAAAGCGAGTCTCTTGCTTGCCTATTCTCTCGGAAAGGCCCAGCGAGTAGTTAGAGGTATAGACTCTTCTATCGGACCGATTTATACGCATGGTGCAACTGAAGCAATCAATGAGATTTACCGAGCTTCCGGAATCGAATTACCGCCGACGATCAGGGTCTCTCAGACTCCGAAAGGCACAAGTCTGGCAGGTGCTCTTGTCGTGGCACCACAGTCGGTGCAACGCAGTGCCTGGTTGAAGCGTCTTGGTAAACATTCAATCGCATTCGCATCCGGATGGATGAGGATTCGTGGAATTCGTCGGCGGACCGCGCTGGATCGTGGTTTTGCACTATCTGACCATGCAGATTGGCCGGGCCTTCTCGATACGATCGATGCCAGTGAGGCGGAGCAGATTCTGGTTACTCATGGTTATAGTGATGTTTTGGTACGCTATCTTCGCGAACAAGGAACGCAAGCACACGTAATGGAGACGCGCTTTCAGGGCGAGAGTGAGGAACCAGTAGAAGCGCTGCAAGCCGACTCCGAGGAGTCTATGCAAGGTGGAGCTGCAAATGATGACGCCAGTGACACAACCGAATCGCTGGTGGCACCGGCAGAAATCGAAGACGAACCTCCTGCCGAAGATCAAGGGAGCAGCGAAGAGGAATGAAAGAGTTCGCACGTTTATTCTTTGCTCTCGATGAGACTAATAAGACCTTAGAAAAAACGAAAATCCTTCGTCAGTATTTTTCGAGCGCGCCGTTGGCCGACTGCGCGTGGGCAGTCTACTTCCTGACGGGCAGGAAAATGCGGCAGCTCGTACCGCGCGAGCGCATGCGAATTTGGACGCTCGAGTTAGCCGGTATAAACGGTTGGATGTTCCAAGAATGTTATGACGCTGTTGGTGATTTCGCGGAGACCATTTCACTTTTATTGCCTACTCTCGAAACCGAGTCTGAGGGATCTCTGACTGATTGGGTCGAAAAGCGACTGATTCCGCTGCGTGCCATGGATGAGAACTCACAGAAAGAGAGCTTGATTGAATGTTGGAAGTCGCTTTCCGATGCTGAACGTTTTGTTATGAACAAGATGATAACTGGCGGACTTCGTCTGGGTGTATCCCAGCAGCTCGTAATAAAAGGGTTGGCTGAGGCGAGTGGATTGGACGAGGCAGCAATTGCGCATCGCCTCATGGGTGAGTGGCAACCGGACACTCAGTTTTTCTCAATGCTGATGAATGAGAATCTCGAAGACACGCAAATAAGCAAGCCGTATCCGTTCTATCTCGCTTATCCTCTGGAGCAGCCACTCGAAGCTCTGGGGAACGTAGCAGACTGGTTGGTGGAATGGAAGTGGGATGGTATCCGGTCTCAAGTTATAAAACGCGACGGTGAGGTGTTCATCTGGTCGCGCGGCGAAGAGCTGTTGACTGAACGCTTTCCGGAGATAACCGAAGCGGCGGCCTGTCTTCCTGATGGCACCGTCCTTGATGGCGAGATTCTGGCCTGGCGCGATGCTGAGGTTCTCCCGTTCAACGATTTGCAAAAACGAATCACCCGCAAATCCATTACCGCTAAACTTTTGCAAGCGGCACCGGTAGCGCTGATGGCCTATGATTTATTGGAGCTTGATGGCAAGGACATCAGGGACTATCCGATGCGAGAAAGACGCGCGGCGTTGGAAGGGCTTTTGACTCCTGGAGCGCTGGATGAGCAACCAAGCTGCCGAGCGCAGCTCAATCCCACCTTGCGAGTCTCGCAGCTCGTCCATGCTCAGTCGTGGGAAGAGTTAGGTGCGGTTCGCCAGCAGAGTCGGAAGATGAAAGTGGAGGGATTTATGCTCAAAAGAGCTGCCTCCAAATACGGTGTCGGAAGAAGAAAGGGTGACTGGTGGAAGTGGAAAATTGATCCATACACTGTCGATGCGGTGTTGATTTATGCGCAACGCGGCTCCGGCAAGAGAGCAAGTCTCTATACGGATTACACTTTCGGCATCTGGAGAGGTGGAGATCTGGTGCCTTTTGCTAAAGCGTATTCGGGTCTGACGGATGCCGAGATAAAAGAGGTCGATGCATTCGTTCGTCGCAACACTCTGGAGAAGTTCGGCCCCGTGCGAACAGTCAAGCCGGAACTTGTATTCGAAATTGCCTTCGAAGGAATTCAGAGCTCTCCGCGTCACAAATCTGGCGTGGCCGTGCGGTTTCCACGCATTCTCCGTTGGAGAACGGATAAGCCGATCGAGGAAGCGGATTCGCTCGATACATTGATGTCCCTGTTGGAATCAGGTTCCTCATCGATCTGAATTGGTCGAAAAGAACATCTGTTTTGTTTTTGCGTGCTAACAAATATATAAAAGTCTGTTCCGACAAGCCGAACTATCAAATCGAACTTAAGCTGAGTGCAGACGTGAACCCGAAAATTTAGCTCTGAAGGATCAACGGTTGTGGCGACCATGATGTCGTGACCGATCGGCGAGACTGCGTAGTCTCCCTGGGTTTTTGCGGCGTTGCATCTTGAGAGAAGGAGATTAGCATGGTTGAGTTAGTTCCCACCAAATTGGACCGCGTCCGAGATAACACCTCCGACAGCGTAAATGCTCAGATAGACCACAGAACCGAAGAGAATATTCGCTTGTATGCCGGTCAGTCCAGAGAAGCTATCTGCGAGCACATGAGAGACTTGGACAAGGAATGGGATATAGAGCGCATTTTGGAGATGAACGCTTCCATTTTGACTCTTATCGGAACGCTTCTGGGAGCGTTCGTAAATCCCTGGTTCCTGTTGATACCGGGAGTAGTGTCTGCGTTTCTCTTGCTTC
>CAYTDR010000142.1:0-12073 GCA_964436185.1 uncultured Candidatus Obscuribacterales bacterium
GTTAACCAGTGTGCGCCGCCGCGTCCGACAGAGAGTATGCAGAAATCGAAGATGTCTTCTTCCGGCTCACCAGGCTTCCTGTAAGTGTCATAGGCGACGGAGAACTTCTCGCCCCGTCGTGCGACAGACTCGACCTTCTTGTTCCAGTGGAAAACAATGTTCGGTCCGTTCTCCTTAATTTCGTTAAGGATCGAACTGTTGATGGCGGGAGCATTGTCGGAGCCGCAGTGCAAAAGCTCCTGATAGTGATATGTCATGCCTGCCAGAGTGGCTCGCTTCTTGATCCACTCCAGATCATCTGCGCTCGGTGTGACAACGGGTATTTCGACAGGCGCATGTTCCAGAATGGTCTTACGAATCACATTGAGACGTTCTTGAAGCTCGTGTTCACCGACGAGCTCGTATAAGCGTCCGCCAATTACAGGGGATGCCGACAAGATCACTTTGAAGTCGTTCCAACTGCCTGCCGACTGTCCAGGTGCGCAATAGCTGCATGCCTTGGGCGGGCAAACTTCCAGCTTGCCCTGGTCTATGGGGCAGGCATATCTCTTCTCGTACTGTGGTCCTACGTCGAAGACATGTACTTCAATGGGTGCGCCGGCAAGCTCTTTCAAGGCGAAGAGACCTGATGCACCCAATCCGACTAGCGCTAACTTCTGCATGGCTCTGGGGACCCGACTATTGCATGTGATTCCGACAGGTGGGTCGATTCAGCTTTTGGGCAACTCGACCAAAGCTGATAATAGCATCACATGGTCTAGGTTTCTAAGAGTTCATGTCTAAAGATTTGCGCTTCTTTTCGTGAAAATCGTTTCAACGGCCGCAGTGATTAAACCTGTAAACGGCGTCGCCAGGGCACATTAGTCGCTGCCGGGTGACTGTTGAGCCGGCGGCGCCCCGATCTCCAGGATGCTTTTGCTTTCGAGAAACACTTGCTTGCGTGCAGTTTCGAGCTCATTGAGCATATAAGTGACCTGCCCGAAGATCTCATCGGTTATCTTTTCGACGGTGGGCTTCTTGTGAGTTTTGTAAGCGCCGAAGTAGTCTCCGAGGTCTATGGGCTCGCCCACGTCTGCCAGTACGCGCCGCGGACCTTTGGAACTCGGGGAATCGCCGAAGATCTCAGACTCCAGCCGGTCGATTACGTCGGCACACCGCTCTTGAGTCATGTGTTCCGTGACATAACCGTCATAGATGGCGATGAATCGCACCACCCGATCGAGGTCTCGATAGCCGCTCTTGATCAGGGCAACCTTCTCGTCATGGATCTTCTTTTCGTACTCCGAGACCGCATTTTCTTCACTGAATATGATGTCATCTATGGTGTTACGCAGAATGCGCACATGCTCCAGTTCCCTCTGATTGGGATTGAGGTCCAGATTCAGTCGCTGTGCCAGTTTACTCAAAATCAGCCGGCGCAATCTGGTGACGCGCTCGTTCATGGTTTCGGATTCTTTTGCGTCTTGATGATATTCACGCTCGAGAATGGTAAGCAGCTTCTCGGCTACGTTGCGAATCCGTACATTGAGCGCCTTCTCGCTTACCGGGATTCCCAGCTTCCTTTCCATCTCTGCCAGCCGTCCGCGCAACTCGCTGGTGATGTCTCTGGCATACGTGTACTTCAGTGCCAGTGGGATTATGTAAAGTGATTCCGACGGATTGTTCTTCCTGATATCAGAAAGTGCCCAAAACGACATCTGCGCGGCACCCGACTCAAGCGGCATGAGCGTGTCATTCTGCCTGGAGATTTCTCCTTCAGGAAAGAGCACGAGCTTCTTCTTTCCTTCAGCAAGAACCGATCGGGTAGTTTTGAACGACTCCCGATCGACAGCGCCTCTGACCACCGAATAGGCGCCCAGATGCTGAATCCACCACCCGTTCAAGCCGTGGTGCCAATCGAAGACTTCGCGTGCAGCGATGTAATTGAACTCTTCGTTCACAATTCTGCAGAACTCGAACATAATCATGGGGTCGTGCCGATTGGCGTGATTTGGACAGACAAGCGCTCTTTTGCCTTTCATCGCCTTGAAGCGTGCCAAACCCTCGGGCGTGACCTCGAGTGTGGTGTCATCGAGAAATAGTTTCAAATATAGTGGCATGAAGAACTTCGTCAATCCGATCAGAAGTGGCGAGTCTTTAGGTGGTCTGAATTCGAGCACGATTTGCGATCCTGATTTTGTCCCGGGTAGATGCTTTGATGCACAAAGGAGGTGAGCATCGCAGTTAATGTACCACAGCAGGACGTTTAAGACGCCTCAGCGCGGGCTGACTTGCCCGTGACTGATTTTTAAGATGGATTTCGCTGAAAAGCTGTCCTGTGCTGGACTAGGAGTTTATCAGGCGAAAATGTAGACCTTTTTCTTTGCTGTGCGAGAGAATCTTGGCTGTTGCATCGAGGCACTGGTTCGGATATCTGGAGTGCTCGTGTAGAACAACCAGAGAGCCTTGTCGCAGTTGCCTGATGGTCCTGTTCGCCACCTCGAGGCTGCCAATATTCGACCAATCCTCCGCCAGGGTGCCCCAGTAGACCAGTTTCATCTCGGCGGCTTCAACGATCTTCGCTCCACGATCGTCTATCAAGCCATAAGGAGGGCGGAAGACGACTGGCTTGCTACCGGTCAACTGCAGAATCGTTCTTGATGTATCGTCGATCTCTTCTTTAATAAGCGAGGTTGTCCCCATCCAGAGAGGAACATGGTTGGTGGAATGATTTCCAACTTCGTGCCCTTCCCGAGCGGCGCGCCTTACCAGGTCCGGATATCGTCGCGCGTTCCGTCCGGTGAAGAAAAACGTCGCTTTGACATTGAAATCGTGGAGAATATCCAGCAAATGCGGAGTCGTCTCTGGCAATGGACCATCATCGAAAGTCAGATGGCAGGCGGCATTGTCGTTCAAATGACTGTCCGGATTATGCCAATAGCCATTAGGAAGGAATTTCTTGCTTACATGCGAGAGAAACTCCAGCTTCTTGTCTCGGATAATCTGTTTCATATTAACGCCCGTTGAAATTTGCCCGTATTTCTAAGACTAACCTCATTTCGTGCCGCTTAGCGGCACTTCCCAACAATTAATCAAGCATTACCATCACAAGGTGACATAGTTCCCAAGATGCCGCCTGGCTGCCCCAAAAAGTGGTGATTTAGAAAAGGTCACAATTGAATGCTTCAATAGAGGTCAAGGATTAAGTTGATCGATCGGATAAAGATTAATAAAATCAAATAAACACCGCAGGTATGCGCCATGACCAAAAGACACACGATTGTTCTCTCATTACTAATTGCCGGTATCTCCGCTCTTCCTGCCGTCGCAGAAGATTGGGCAAGCGCCGATCAACTTTATGCCAAACAGATGCAAGCAGCCCTGGACTATCAGAAAAAAACGTCAAAGATGACGACCGATGCGACGACATCAGGAACGCCGGCAGGCATGAGTCGAAGTGCACCGATCACTAATATCAATCAGATAAAGCCCAATATGAAGCTGGGACAGAACAGCGATGTCGCACCGCCTACAAGGACGACGTCTATGGGTGGCGCGCGCACTGGGCGACTCAGCGACGGTTTGAATGCAAGCCACACTATAACCAACTTCAATCCCAGGACCACACCACCTGAGACATCGCCGGCACCAGGAATGCGCAGAATGCCCACGTTGGATGAGCTTAAGGCTCAGAAAGAGGCGCAGGTACTTCGGTATCAAGCCCAAGGT
This sequence comes from uncultured Candidatus Obscuribacterales bacterium, assembly GCA_964436185.1. GTDB lineage: Bacteria > Cyanobacteriota > Vampirovibrionia > Obscuribacterales > Obscuribacteraceae > CAYTDR01. The sequence goes on from CAYTDR010000142.1 coordinate 3,709, forward strand.
CTCTTTGGTCCTCCGACCAAGCTCCCGGTAGAAGCACCCACTTCGGTGCCGGACATGGGATCGCCGGGCGAAGTAATGCCTTGATTCGTGATTGCAGCTATTGAAAGCACGTAGGCGTCTGCTTCTTCTAGCGAAAAAGCGAGGGTGTGAAGGTGTGGTCTCTCCCGTTACTTCAGGAACGGATCCAGATCCGCGCTTACAGGCGAGTGCCCTCTCAATTTACATTTCCAATAGGAAAGATTCAGGTTGGGCAGTCGACCGCGACATGACCGCGAACACTCTCGTTTGCGATGATGTGGAACTGACATTGTTTAGACCGTTGTCATTCGCTCTCAATCTGCTCAGCCAGTTGAGCGAGCCTGTCCCTGATGTTCTTCAGGCGCTTGCCTTGTTCCATTATGACCGTGACTTCATCGAAGTTTCCACCTTGCATGGCTCGAATGCCATTAGCCTGAATTTCGTCAAGGGTGGTGGTCATCGCGTCGGCAAGCTCGTTTAAGGTGCTCAATGTTTTCGTTTTGGCGCGATCGATTCGGGCGACAATCTGGCCAACTCCGCTAGTAATAGGAGCGGAAGGCGGCGTGCTCGGCGCGACCGGTTTAGGCTCGTGGCTGCTCGGCTGTCTTTGAACAAGATTGGCCAGACCTACACGTTCCCGTTCATGAGTGGCCGAGTCCTCTCTCCTTGATGAAGTAACCACGCGCATGCTTGGGACATCCGCTGCTGGCGCTGGATTGACCTGTGGCGGCGGAGGAGGTACTGCAAGCGTCGGAGCCTGTGGCAAAACGGCCGGAGATGGTGGCGCTGGTGGTGGCACAGGAGGTGGCGCTGGAACGACTGCGGCTGCAGGAGTCGGTGGAGGTGGCGGTGTTCCTGGTCTGGGCGGCGGAAGTGGAACAGGCGGCTGTGCAGACTGTTTGATAGCGGACATAATCCCCGAGAGAGCCGATCTTGGCGGGCTTTCTGGTGGAGGCGGCGGTGGGGAGGGCACAGCGGGTGGCTCTTCGGGAAGTTGCTCGAAGTCCCAATTGCTACGCGCAGGAGGAGGCGGCGTTGGCTCGTCCGGAAGTTTCTGGAAGTCCCAACTGTCGCTTTCAGCCGTTGGCGCAGGCTGTGGGACTGCCGACTCGTCCGGAAGTTTCTCGAAGCCCCAACTGTTGTTGCCGTCATCAATTGGCGCAGGCTGAGAAGCTGGCTCTTCAGAATGGTTTTGGAAGCCCCAGCTGCTGCTTTCCTCGGTTTGCTCAGGCGGAAGAGGAGTTGGAGGCGGAGCCGGGGGCGGAACGCTCTCCGGCGAGGCTGGCACGGCCGCTATGCTAAACGGGTCCATGAAGACCGGTCTGGGAGGTTCTGGCTTGGGTACGCTGTCGTGCTTGTCGACCAGGCTTCCCAGTGATGTACGCGGAGCAGGTGTGGTAGTGTCAGAACCGCTTGAAACCAGCCCTGAGAGTGAGGTAGTCACCGGCTGAGGCGATGGAGGGGGCGGCAGCTGCATTTGCGGCGGCGGAGGCGGTGGGGGCAGTTGCGATTGCGGAAATGGCGGCAACTCGGACTGTGGTGGCGGCGGTAATTGAGGCTGCGGAGGCGGCGACATCTGCGACTGCGGCGGGGGCGCCATCTGCGGTGGCGGCGGTGGTGGTGGTGGCAACTGAGGCGGCGGCGGTGGTGGAGCTTGTTGTGGCTGAGGTGGTAAGGGGGTATGTTGACCGCTTTCGGAGAGCTTGACTCCAAATCCACCCGGCGGAACCGGATATGCTCCAGAGTTTGTCGAGCTTGGTTTTAGCGCCGGATAGCCACCGGAGCTGGCTCTGGCCAGGGCGCCTGGTGCCGATGGCAAGCCGGCAGGCAGTTTTGGCATCGGTGGCGGCGGCACAGGCAGATGCAGAGGTCTAGCACCGTTGCCGCCTCCCGGAGTCAGAGGGGGAGAGGTATCGCGAGCAGTAACCGCCATGGCGGTTTCTCTCATCTCGGCCGCTTCCATCAAGTCACTCAACATCTGAGAGCGGCTCTTCATCGAACGATCAAAAGAGGAGATCAGAGGAGACGGAGCGGGTTTGTTGTGAATACCGGAATCTTGAGAGCCCAGCCCCAACCGAGGATGCATACCTGAATCCTGTGAACCCATTGATGGCGGCGTGTGCAGCCCTGAGTCCTGTATACCGAGACTTTCGTATGACCGATCCGGTGTTCCCATCGGCTCTGCAGTAGCGCTGGCGGAGAAGGAGAACCTTTCGTCCAGACCGGCTTCACCATTGATTAACTTTGTCAGATGGGTTATCAGCCGCCTGGCCAGGCGAGAAAGCTCTCCGCTGGGAATTTTCTGTCCTTCGATCGCCCAGGCGCTCTCCAGACGAGCAGTCATCTTGTTGAGCACGAGATAGGGACGGAATGTGTTGTCTTGCTGATCCGGATCGAATCCGACCAGAAACTCTGCCGGCACGAAGAATACGCCGACCGAACCATCGACAGCATGGACGACCATCGAGACAACCGCAGCAGAGATGTAGCCGCGCATGTAGCGATAGCCGGCGCCATGTTTTAGTGCTTGTTTATAGCCTTCCGGTCGTTCGCAATGGAGAGAGATATTGGGCTGCATTCTTGTCAGTTCGAAGGAATATCTCTGCAAATGATCGAACAGCACGTCCAGCAGCATAGGCATCGTCATTGGCGAGTCGTTAGCCGAGGCCCCGGGCATGATCGTTTCCTCTCCAGGCAGACCGTCTTCCATGTTGTTGACCCAGTTGGTAGTCTCTTCGCCGATAAACTTCCCCTTGATATTGTTGAGGATGCTGTTCTGCATTTTTTTCTTCATGTCCGACTGATCCGACATTTATTGTCTCCCTGGCACTATTGCTGCTAAAACTTGGCTGCGACCTTATTCATCAGCTTTCCTCAAGATTGCGAGATAAAAATCATCCCTGTTCTCAAAATGCGTCACTTCAAACCCCAATGGCTGAGACCAAGATTCGAGCTGCGTTTGATCGGGCAGCAGGTGCGGAACTATATGAGGTTCATTGGTATGAAGTGATTTAACGAATCGGTTACCCAGAGGATGACTGATGACAATTCTGCCGTTGCTAGACAAAAGACCCAATGCGGCTTTCAACGTCTCATTCTGATCCCACATATTCCCGAAACAAGCATTGAAGAAAACAGCATCGAACGCGTCGATATGCTCTGGGAATGACTCAGGCAACGGACGTTTCAAGTCGGCTACATCGCCCTGCCAGAAAAAAACATGAGGGAAACGCTCTTTGGCATTGTTGAGCATGCCGGTGCTCAGATCACAACCGACAATCCCCCCAGCTTCGACGCCCTCTTCGAGAAAATGTTGGATAAGAACCCCCGCTCCGGTACCAACATCGAGAACTTTGGCATCGGCTTTGAGGTCCGCGGACTGAACAATGGCTAATGTTTTCTTGCGGATCGGATCGGGAATCGGCTGCAGAAATATATCTGCCCGAGTGTCGAAATATTGGCTCTGAGCCTTGAGATGGGGTTGTCTTCTGGATGAGACCATGTAGCGAGATTACCAATTTCCAGCCAGTACAATTGATCATAAGGGCGTACAAGTAATGCAAACCCTTTAGACTTTATTCCTCTTATTCAATGAAATAACCATAGATACAACGAAATAAATTGAGCGATTTGAGCATGCGAAAGTAGATGGAGAAGGGCAACAAGAAACAGTTTGGATTTAAGGTTCCTCGACAAGAGAAAATTGTCGAAAGTGCCGGGCGTGACAACTTAACCATCGAGGAAAAACTAAAGCGTCTGGAGGCTGAGGTCTTGGCAAGTAAGACTCCGGCTATGCCGACGACGGTCTCGTCCACCAAAATCGAGAGCGGAATCGAAGGTAAACCTGAGCACAATATGGTGATCTTCTGGACGGTTGTAGTTCTGACCGTGGTTTTATCTAAGTTCCTGCCTTTTTCCGATGTTGTATTTGCTCCTTTGACCCAGTTTGCGACCATGATTCACGAAATGGGTCATGCGCTCGCCTGCCTGGCTACCGGCGGTCACGTGGAAGGTATGACCATCGTCTCGGATGGCGCCGGACACGGCGGGTTGACCTTCATGCGCGGTGGCATTCCCTTCATTCAGGCTCAAGCAGGCTATCTCGGAACAGCGTTTTTTGGCTGCCTGCTCGTCTATGTCGGTCAATTCCGCAAATTATCCAAGCATGTCCTGGTTGCTATCGGGCTGGTGATGACGACAGCCAGTATCGTTTTTATCGGAAGAGCTCTGTTTAGTGCCTCGTTTCTGCAGGCGCTCTTCAGCCTTGTGTGGGCGTTGGCTCTGTCGGGCGGCATCATCTGGGCTGGCCTGAGGTTGAAGGAACGAACGGCAAACATTGTTCTATTAGTCCTTGCCGTCTACACCTCGCTTGACAGTCTGCGGGCAATCTGGATAGTAGTGATGGCTTCCGCTGCATCGACAACTGTAATGTCTGATGCGTCGCAAATGCAGTCTGTTTATGGGCTACCGGCTATCTTTTGGGCGGTCTCCTGGGCGCTCGTCTCTATCGTCATGCTCAGTTTCACGGTTTGGTATGTATATGGAACCGGAGCGCTCAAGAGGCTGGAGAACAAGGACAAGAAGAAGGGCATGTTGCAACTTTTCAAACGACGTTGAACGCAAGAAAACCGGGATTCGCGTAAGCGAAATGGAGGGGACGATTGCTAGCGAGAACGATGAGCGCTAAAGTATGTTTCGCCGCGTGTTGCAGCAACGTTGTTGACCATTATGTCGGGCGAAAATGCTAAACCGAACCTGTAGCGGATCCCGAGCTCCTATGCCACTGATAGAGTGTGTTCCTAATTTCAGCGAAGGAAGAGACGCGTCTCGAATAGCGTCCATTGCCGGCGCGATCCAGCAAGTGGAAGGCGCTTATTTGCTCGATGTCGACATCGGTCCGGGCGCCAATAGAACTGTCATGACGTTTGTCGGACAGCCTGAGCCCGTTTTAGCTGCGGCTTTCAACGCCATAAGATTGGCTGCAGAGCTGATTGACATGCGTTCTCAATCAGGCGAGCATCCTAGAATTGGTGCCACGGATGTCTGTCCGCTTATCCCGCTGGAAGGCGCGACTATGGAGCAGTGTGTGGAATTAGCGCATAGGCTGGGCGTTCTCGTGGGAGAGCGACTGAAGATACCGGTCTACTTATATGGCGAGGCGGCCAAGAAACCAGAACGGGCGCCGCTTCCCTTCCTTCGGATAGGACAATACGAAGGCTTGCAAGCTCGCATGTTAGAGCCTGGCTTCCAACCTGACTGTGGGCCCGCTTCGTTCAATGAAAAATCCGGTGCCACCGTAATTGGTGCGCGCCAGTTTCTGATTGCCTACAACATCAATCTCGCTACTGAAGAGGTCAAAATAGCGCGCCGGATCGCGGGTGCTTTGAGAGAATCAGGTAGTTTGGCAAGAGACGTGCTCGGACGGGTCATCCGAGACGAGCAAGGCAACCCGATTCGTTCGCCTGGGCGTCTCAAGGCCTGTAGGGCCGTCGGCTGGTATATTCAGGAGTTTCACTGTGCGCAGGTATCCACCAACCTGATCAATATCTCTGTTACCTCGCTGAAAGATGTTTTCGATGTGGTTAAGACCCTGGCTCTGGAGATGGGGACGGAAGTTACCGGATCGGAGTTGGTCGGGATGGTTCCGCTTGAAGCGCTTATCGATTGCGGCAGAAAGCTTACAGCTAATTCAGACTGGCAGAAACTCTCCGAATTTGAGCTGGTTTCTCACGCCGTTGAATATCTGGGGTTGAGCCAGGTGAAGGCTTTCCGCGCAGAAGAGAAAGTTCTCGAGTATCGGATGGCGAGCCTCCTTGTAAAATAAAAACTTTGTGTAATCGCTCCTGCAGTGAAACTTGAGCACGTCATTCGGAGTACAATCTTCGCTTAACAGAAGCCTAAATGAATACATCGGCTCTGTCCAAGGAGGGTTAGATGGAGACCGCTCAAGAAAACGCGCAGGCGCAATTGCCTCTTGAAAACGAATGGGAAACGGACGAGTTCCGCATGGCGCAGAAGTTTTTCGACACCACCGTTCAGTGGATGAAGCTCGATCAAGATGTGATTCTACCGCTGCGACACCCAAAAAGAGCAATGCAAGTTATCGTCCCGGTTCGCATGGACGATGAGAACATAAGAACTTTCGTGGGCTACAGAGTTCACCACGATCTGGCGATGGGTCCTGCCAAAGGCGGTGTGAGATTCGACAAAGATCTCACCATGGGTTCTGTGGCGGCAATGGCCATGCTGATGACCTGGAAGTGCGCGCTTATGAATCTGCCCTTCGGCGGCTCTCATGGTGGAATTCGCCTGGACGTAAAAGAAATGTCGAAAGGCGAATTAGAACGAGCGACCAGAAGATACTCGTCCGAGATTATTGAGCTGATTGGACCGAACAAAGATATTCAAGGCCCGGATTTGAACACAACCGAGCAGACAATGGCCTGGATCATGGACACCTACAGCGTAAACGTAGGCTACACGATACCGTCCATAGTGACTGGCAAACCGAAGTCCATCGGTGGTTCGCTGAGTTCGGTTACTGCCACCGGTTATGGTGTTGCGATGGTGACGAGAAAGGTGCTGAAGCATCTCGATTCCATGAAAGGAACGCCGACAGTGGCAATTCAGGGATTCGGTCAAGTGGGATCCGCAGTAGCAGCCAGTCTGGCCGACATGGGATTCAATATTGTCGCTGTTTCTGACTCCAGCGGCGGTCTGTATAAGAGAGATGGTCTCAACATCCTGAAACTGGCAGCTCATCAATCAGAGCATGGCTCCGTCAGCGGTTTTACAGATGCATCGACGATAACCAACGCCGAGCTGCTCGAGCTAGACTGCGATATTCTCATACCTGCGGCGGACAGCTATCAGATTACGAAAGAGAACGCAGACAAGATTCGCTGCAAATATATCGTCGAAGGAGCTAATGCGCCGATCACGCCAGAGGCCGATGATATCCTCGCCTCCAAAGGTGTAATCGTAGTGCCCGATATTCTCGCCAGCGGAACCGGAGTAATCTCTGGCTACCTCGAGTGGGTACAAGGTATGATGCGGCTTCTCTGGACAGAGGATGAGGTTTATCTCAAACTCGAACAAATCGTCGATCAGATTTGCGATAAGGTCTTCAGAACGTCCGACGAATATGGTTGCACTCTGCGTATGGCGTCCATGCGATTGGCGATCGACCGAGTCGTCGAAGCTCGTTGGCATCGTGGTTTGTATCCATAAAGACCGAATTCAGTCATAGAAATACCTACGCGGAGAACGCGCCGTTCAATCGTGACTAGCTAGGCGTCTAACTAACAGGGAGAGGCATTTCTCGCCCCTATTAGGCGAAACGCCTGGTTGGAGCGTCGACGTCGCCGGTAGGTGAATTTTGGAGGTTCGAACGTTAGCTGCGTTGCGATTTGCTGTTCGTGCCTTGCGCCTACAAGACGAAACGCCTGAGCTGAAGGCGGGCCGTCCGCCGACAAAATTTGAATTTCAGAGTTATACGGCTCGCTTCGTTGCGATCGATAGATGTGCTTGGTCAGACGGCTCGCGCTACGACTGGCCTTGATGTTTGTAGCTAAAGAAGCGTGACCTTAAGTCACAGGCCCCAACAACAGATTGGCAATCACACCGACAAACGCGATGCTGTTGAATACAAGGAAGACGGACAACGCAACAAAACCGATGATGATTTGAGCCACGATCGCCGTTTGTCTGTCTGTGAATGTCGTCAGCAAACCAAGTCGGTTGCCAAGATAGAGGCCGATAATCAGTCCGAAAATCACATCCACTACGATCAATATCGCGTTCCTTGCACCCGGAAACGGTATTAAGGAGGCTACCGCCAATAACGCGAGTAAGAGCAGGATGCTGGTGGTTCGATCGCTTTCTCTCAGTTGCAGATCTTTGCTGGCGGCAACCCGGAAAAGTTTGCCGATGGCTTCCGTGCTTGACGACCAACTGGAGCGTCTTAACCCTTCAATATCTACAATGTCGGCATCGCTGTCCGAGTGCGCATGGTCATCCGAGTTCGATATTGTCGCATCGGCGCCTGCTGGAACGCTTTCCGGTTTGTCTGTATCAGAGGATTCAGATGTACTCATTTTCGCCTTTGGGTTTGTTGGTTGATACTAGATTATAGTCTCCCCAGCTTCCTAGTCTACTCTAACCAAAAAGCTGTAGATAACTTACCATACCGCGCAGGCGATTCAGTTATAGACAAAGTTGAAAACAAGCAAGTTGTGTTTGGGATCGGCTATCCGGTCAATCCATCACCGTTAAGGGTGGTTTGAGCTTCAATATGTCATGAACTTTGTATTCAGTCAGATATTGCTCAACTTCTTTCTCGGTTATG
>CAYTDR010000143.1:0-12068 GCA_964436185.1 uncultured Candidatus Obscuribacterales bacterium
ATGCGCAACTGCCTCCAACAGTTTGGAGCAAGAGCGTCCACAAGCCTGGAGATAATCAATATACGCCCAACGGCGCCCAGCAGTTGATGAGACATACACCTTTCAATAATGTCGGCAACCCAAATCTGATGATGCAGTCCGGAGGAGGCGGAGGCGGCGGCGGCGGTGGTAGCTCTGCACCGATAGCGCACTTCGTGCCGACACCGAAACCACCGACACCTGATGTTTCGCTGGAGCCGATTCCTGCTGACGAACCAATTGCGCCCGCAGGCTTTCCACCATTACCCGAAAGGCTTGAACTTCCGGGAGTGAGCAAGATCACTGCCATGACCTTCACTTCGCAGCCTAGTGGCGGTGGTGGTGGCGGTGGCGGCGGTGGTGGCGGCGGCGGCGGAGGCGGTGGTGGCCCGAGCATCCAGGGTAAGAAACAAGGTTATTCGCATATGGCTCCCGGCGCCTTCGCGCAGAAGAGTGGTGGTGGTGGCGGTGGTGAAAGCCGGCGGTTCAACGAAGAGATTGAAGAAGACGACGAACCATCCGGAGGCTCACGCAGATCCAGTGGTGGCGGCAATAGCAGTATCGAAAAGGCTCCTGGAGGCTACTCACATGCGACCCCTGGCTCATTCGGAGGCCAGAGCGTAGGCTACTATAAATGCAAATCCCCGACACCGCTGACCAAACCGGTGACTATGGCGGGCAACCCTGCGGGCGGCAACGAGGACACTTTTGGTTCTGATGAAGGGGCCAAACCACCTTCCTACACCGGAGCCACCATGGATGCCCTGAAGAAGCTCGGCAGAGAGCCGAGACTGAGCGACTCCGGTGCCGAAGGCGGGGACCCTACCGTTCCGGATGCACCAACGCCGGTGTCGATCGGACAAGCCGCTACTCAAGATTTGTCCTTGCCGGATGATGATTTCACTTACAAGCGGCCGCCCACAAAGATGGGAAGATTCATGGGACGGGCAGGCAAGAAGCTGGGTAACAGGGTCAGTAGTGCAGCGAATAGGTTTAGCGCGGTGCGCGTGCCAAGCTTTAATAGCAGTAAATGAGTAAGCTAAATAAAGGGCGGTGTCGGACATCGCCCTTCCACGCATCAATGAGTTAAGAATTTTCTGGCAATAGCATCTAGTCGGGTTTACTATCAGATTGGTTTGGGGAAGGAGCAAAGGAATTATGCAAAAGACAGCGACGGTAAAGAGATCAGGCCTGTTGGTGCTAACCGCTGTAGGAGCACTGTTTGCTCTCGGCTCCCAACCTGCCATGGCACAAAAGTTTGGCGGACCTTCGATGAAGTCGAACAAACTGGATAAGGTACATTTCTACAATGCTCCCAGAGAAGTTCAGATTCTAGATGAACGTCCCAACATAAGAGATTTCCGCGAAGCTCCCAGCTCTTCACCGATGATAGCCCTGCCACCAGGACCGATGGGCGGCGCAGGTGGATACGGTGGCAGCGGTGGCGGAGCACTGGGCGAACCTGGTGGAATGGGAGGCGATGGCGCACCGATTCAGCTGGGACCCGCACCAGGACAACTGCCTTACAGAACACCGAATCCTTCATCGCTTCCACTTCCCAAGACAGGGTTCGATCGACAACCAAGTAATATTCCCGCCGGTGGCATGGCTCCCAGAAATGCATTGCCTAGCGGCACTACGACCAACAGACTGATGGGCAAAATGATGCCACCCAAGACACCAACAGGACAATCAGCAGGTGGTCCGGTCGGCTGGGGAGTCACCAACAGACCTAAGGCCCGCGGCACAGTCGCGCCTGCTGCTGCTCCCATGGCAGCCTCCTACGGTGACAACTACGGCGGCGCCGGTGGTTTCGGCGGCGGCGGCAACAGGACGGAAGGTGTCGTTAGAGGATCTCTCCTGAGGAAAGCAAAATAAGATAATGCGAATTTCCCTGGTAACCCTCTTAGCGCTTTCAGCAGCCTTTGCCGGCGGCTGCAGCCAGGGAGGTGCAGCCGACAACTCTGCAGCCCAAGCAGGCGGTCATTCCGGAGGTGGGATCTTATCACGCATGCATCCCAAGGCGGATGAAGCCACTATGCAGCAGATGCGTGCCGCCGAGGCCAACGCTCAGGTGGCGCAAATGCGACAGGGAATGGAGGCTACCGGTTCCTCACTCAATGGTCAAGGGCGAGTTTTGCCACAGGTGTCCACATCTCCGTTTTCCGGCTCGACGGAAAATGGAGTAAACGCTACCGTATCCACCCTGGTCAACCCATTTGCCGATCCGAAAGCCGAAACAGCGGACAAGAGCACACCAGCAGCGCTGCCGGCCGAGGATGCTCCTATCCCCAACGCACCGCCGAGTAGCATCCCTAGTGAGGCACAGATCCCCACAGCATCATATTCCAACAGCTACCAGCCGACAAACGTTCCGCCACCGCCACCAGGGGCAGTGGCGGGTCAACTCGTGCCACCACCTCCGGCTGTCACGCTCTCTACAAATGTTCAGTATGGAAGTGGTGATCCTTATAACCCTTATGGCGCACCGCCACCATACGCGAATCCGTACGCCAACCCTTATCTCAATCCTTACCAGGTTCCGTACCAGCAAGCGATGGCACCGCCGCCGCCTCAACCGGCAGCACCACCGCCGGAACCACAACGACCGAAAGGAATGTTCGGCGGCTCCAGCAGGTCAACTCAATCTGACGGCGGCGGCGACGGCGACTCCGATGATCGAGCAGGTGGGGGTGAACGACGAGATGACTTCGTTCCTATTCGTCCCACAGGCATGGAGGCACGCTCGGCATATAAGCAGAGAGATGATCTTCGCGTGCTCTGGAACGGTGCACTCGGAACGCCTCAATTTCAGCGGATCATGGACAAAGACAAGAAATTCGAAGGTGTGATCAAGAAAGTCGGCGTCGGGCTTCCGCCGGGTCAAACCAAAGGCATGTTCTCGGTTCCCTCTCGCACTGTCGATTCGATTTTCAAACCAGTTTCCCTCAGCAAGCGAACGGCCACGCAAGTGCGCAAAACGCAGAACGAGCTAGTGCAGTGCTATTACCGATACCTTTACGCTTACAACAAATACGCTCTGCAATCACAGACTGTTGCCGCACACAAACAAGAAGTCGATGTGGCCAGCTCCAGAGCAGAGAAGCAACGTGCAGAAGCAGATCTCGCTCAAGCACAAGATGCGGCGGACTCAGCCAAGGAAGACATGCGTGCCGCTCAATACGAGCTCTCCGCTATCGCTGGTCCTCAAGCCTCCCGCACTGTAATTGGAAAAGTTTCAGGTGTTTCACCTAATCTCGGCTCACTTGCACAAGCTGAGCCTCAAGACTACGAGTCGAAAGGCTCATCTAGCGTACTAGGTACGGTGGGTAACTTCTTTTCGCGCGGCAATAGTAATAAGGGCAGCGCACCCCCAGCTCCCAAGAAGGAGAAGGAAGAACGTAAGGAAGAACGTAAGGAAGAACGTAAGCAGGCAAAAGAGGAAAAGAAGGAGGCACGTGCAAACGCAGAAGTGTCTGATGATGACCTCGCACCATCTCGAACAACCATTGCTTACAAAACGCCTACCAGGGTAGATCCGGGAGTGCCTCCGGAAGAGAAGCCCAAGGCGGCTCCCAGTCCTATCAGTTTCGAGTTGAAGGACGTGCAGATTACTGCTCGCAAATCGATCCTCTCGGTTGCCATCCGCAATGCTGGCAATGAGAACTTCAAGTTTTCGCCTGACGTAATTTCGATTAGCGAAGGCAACAAAAAAATCTCAGAAGCAACTATGCGAGCAGAGTTCGACAGCACATTGGTCAAACCTAACAGAGAGGTGAACGGCAAGATTACGATCTTTGGCCGTCCGTGGAACGATCGATTAGGAGTCTACATTTCTGACGGCACAAAGAATATTCAATTGCAACGCAAGGCAAACTGAGACCTCTGGCGACCAGCACGTCAACCCGGTTACTGCGTATTTGATTCGCCAAAATGCCTTCAAAAACGTTCCTTTCGTTATGAAATCTTTTGATATGGACTTAAAATCAGTCATTCACAAAGGTGTGATTGAGATCGAAGAAACCAGAGCTTTTGGGACGATCTCTTCGATGATTCTGCTTCAAAACAGATGGATGACAAACGACGATCATAAAACCACCGATGGTGGCTTAAATTGGCACCGCTGGTAGTAGCGAAGGTGATTTGATGCCCAAAGGAAAATCGCTGTTGGTGCTCTTCGGACAAATCATGTTTGTCCTCATTGTCGTGAAGACGGCCGTCGTAACCTGCAGCCAGCCTGCAAGTCTTCATACATCGGACTTTTTAGTCGCGTTTTACACAGCCGGATATGTGGTTGCTAGCGGTCATTCATCGGATCTCTACCTCCCCCATGGTGTGAACACGTTCGCCTACAGTGCTTTCAGCAAAACCGCACTTTCTTTATTGCCGCACGCGCCCAGAGGTTTGGTAGCCATCTGGATGTACAGCCCGGTGAATGCACTTCTGTTCGCGCCGTTTAGTTTTCTTTCGCCTGAAGCTGCTATGGGTGTTTGGCAGATACTCCTGGTCGTCGGGCTCTGGTTCACCTGCATGATCCTCGGACGAACATCCACCCACTTTCGAGGCAGCGAGCTCTTCTGGCTATGCTTTCTTGCCGCCCCAATTTTTCAGGCTATCTATATGGGTCAAGTTTCCATACCTTTTGGTTTCTTGCCGCTCGCGCTGGGATTCTATCTCCTGACGGTTAAGCAGGATGTCGGAGCAGGATTAGCGTTTAGTGTGACCAGCTTCAATCCCAAATATCTGCCCGTCGCCTTACTGCTTACGTTGCTGTTAGCGACAAAACGGCGCTACATGTCATTGGTCGGCTTAATCTACGGAATTGCGGTTTTCTTCGCGGCCAATCTGATCCTATTTCCACCCTCTCTCTTCGAAATGTGGCTCCACTCCATGCACGTCATGGAAAACGAATTCTACGACCCGCTGTTTATCCCTCCGCCCGTTCATCTTATCGCCTCGCTTCCTGCAGCTGTTCTCATAGCTGTCCCTGCCGAATTGCGCCTGTCGGCCAAGATTCCAGTCTACGCGGTGGCAGGGCTGATGCTGAGTTTCATCCTCTGGAGATGCTGGAAATTGTTCAGAGGTCTCAGAAATGAACTCGCTATTCGGGTGGCTTTAGCGATTTTGTCGTTCGCCATACCGCTTTTCGAGCCACACCTGCTCTCCTATGATTTAACGGCGTTGGCGCTTTCGACATTTCTTCTCATCGGCATAGACTGGCCACGCGATCGCCGCGACGAGCTGTATATGCTACTCGCAACCGTCTGGATCGCCATCGACGTCAATTTCTTGCTCTACTCGTTCACGCCGGTGAAACCGCCGCCGTTCCTACTGGTAGCCGTTCTCCTGGAACTGTTGCGACGGCTGCTGACAGTGATGAACTCCCTTGAGGAGGGAACTGGATCGAACAAAACGACTGCCGACGTGAGCCTCCATTGAATTTTTGATTGGTGAACTCTTCAGGCGGTCCGGCCAGTTCGCCTCTGCCAATGAGCATTTTAAGCCCGTAATTCCGCGTCTGCCCGGACGTTATGCCATGATGACACGCAACCTAATGCGATTGGCGACCGAAGAGAACGCGCAATCGATCGACTTCAACGGAAGCTCGGCGAAGCAATAATGCTTATCGGACTACTACCTCCATAGAAGTAGCAATCATCTGACTTCAAAGGATCTGCGTGCGAAAGTTAAAAACTAGAAGTAATATTGATCTAGGTGAGCTCGTGCCCTAAAGAGCTTGACAACAACTCCGGGTCGCATCTTTGCTGACTTTCAGGGCTTTCCCTATATAGTTTTGGAGGTTACTCTGGCAAAATGGCGAAGTTGAATCCTCCGGCGAGGTGGGTAAGACTCCAGAGTAGCTATTTGCTGGCAGTTTCCTATTGCGTTCCCGGTCCGGTTAATCTCCGGCTGTTCGAGAGACGAGGAGGGTTCTGATTTGTCAAAAATGTATAGAGTCATCAATCTAAGAGAGCCGTTCAGGCTCTTCAGCATGACCCTGGGTCAGATTGGACTTTGCGTTATTGGCTTTATCTTGGCCTTTTTAGCTGGGACCAATGTGCCGGGGAAAGTAGGCACTTTGCCTGCCGGCTTTCTAGTCGGATTGCTAATCTTCTGCCTGTCGATTGTGGCTGGCAGAATGACAGAAATCCATCCTCTGATTTGGTGGAAAAATCGGGCTCTTTACACTCTCGGCATACTACCACGCAGCTACATACCGAGGCCCAATGAAATAGGTCATCCGTACCCGGATCCAACAATCATAGAGGCCTCACAAGAAGAAGAGTTCTATATTGATAAGAGATAGGGTGATTGATCTAGTCACGATTCACAGCTACACTGAATTACAGAAAGCAAGCAGGTTTTCACAGGTAAGCGATTAATGTCGAGGAGCATGAAACCACCGCCTTCCAGAGGAGGGCCAAAGAGTTCCAGAAGACAGGCACGCACGACTTCATCGAGAAACGGCAAGCGCTTGCCGGAAGAGCTGCCTGCTCCAACGACAGATAATGGAGATGTAGACGGACGGCACATTCCTCTCACATCCCAGCCTTCCATGCAAAACGTTTTTGCAGGTTTCTACAACTCACTTCCATCTACCGTTCGAAACGTCCTGCCAATCGGTAACGAACCGATCGTGGCGCAGGGCACGCCCGACGAAGATGGTCCGCCCACAGACAAGCGCGGTGAAGCGAGCTGGCAAGATGTCTGCTTCATTCACTCGATTCCTGGAGAAGACGAAGAAGAAGGTCTGGTCGTCCTTGCGGACGGCTCGATGCGCAAGTACATTCTTTGCAAAGGCATCAATGTACTCCTGTTCGACGATCATGACCGGGACTTGATGGCCAGACAGTTTGCCAACTTCGTCAACTCCTGCGAAACCGACATACAGATTATCGTCAAATCCAGACACGTTTCAGTGGATGAGTACCTGTCGAAATATCAGGTCCACATCAAGAGCGACAATGAATACCTGAAGTGGTATGCCGACTACACCGATAAGTGGTTCCGTCGAATTCAGGACGTTTCCTTCGTACCGCAACGAGAATTCTATGTTGTTATCAGCTATCAACCTCCGGACTGCAAGCCCGGTCAGGCATGGAACGGCAGGCGTTCGATTCAAAAACATGAAGAGTTCCTCGACTGCCTGAATCGTCTGGCAAAAACAGCTTACGAGCAGCTTCGCCTGGGTAACTTGCGCCCACGCGTTCTCACCCGAAGAGAGGTACGAAACCTTATCTTCGCCGACCTTAACCCTTCGCTCGTCGATCGCGACCCGGAAGCACCTCCATCCAATCCGCATCTGTCCGAAGCCTCAGTGCTGGCAGGTTCTGCTCTCAAGGTCAACAACGAGTATCTCTGGCTCGATGGAAAATACATCGGCACACAATACATGTTCCAACTCCCCCATGACACATGGATGGGATGGCTGGTGGACTTGCTTACGCTGGGCGTCGAGTACAGCATGTCGGTTTTCATCCATCAGTGCAATCAAGACAAAGTTCGCAAGGAGTTGAAGACCAGACACCACCTGGGCAGTGTCACCAGCAACCAGCTGGCTACGCCTGACCTGGAAGGTTTGGAAGGAACCAGAAGAGCTGCTGCTGCCATTCAAGAGTTCCTGCGAAGCTCGAACAAAGCGTTCGACGTCAGTCTCTACATCTCAAGCATCTGCGATAAGCCCGAGCATCTAAACTCCAACATGGATGAAATCCGCCGGGTCTTCAAAAACCGCGGCGCCAACATGAACAGAGGGCAGTTCCTCCAGCTCGACGCCTGGCAATCTACACTTGCCGTCGGTGTTGACAAACTGGCAACTGTTCACCGCGTCATGTCACCTATCGTCGGCACTATGTGGCCGTTTTTTACTGCCTCTTGTGGTACTCCCGATGGTGTGCCGTTCGGATTTGCGCTCACGTCGAGAGAGCCTGTGCTCCTCAATCCATTCTTCCGTGGCGCAGGCAAAGACGCGAACAACATGTTCGTCGTAGGCACCACGGGTGCTGGCAAATCGTTCGCGGTGTCGATGATGATTTTGCGCCTGTTGCCTATGGGTGTGCGGTTCGTTCTCATAGACAAGACAGTCGACAAATTCGGTGCATATCGATTCATAACCGAGCTGTTAGGTCCGGAACTCTGCGGATATATCGACCTTGGTCCGAACTCCGGCTCCATTCTCAATCCGTTTGACCTTGGTCCGGAAGATACCGCCAAAGGCGAGCCTTCGCACGATAAGATCTCGAGATTGCTGTCTCTTCTCGATCTCATGCTTGCCCCGGAAGGCAGAGAAGAACTCGCGGTAGAAGAGAAGTCTCTCCTTGACGGCTTGATTCGTCTGGCTTACATGGAAGCGATGCTTAACGGCACCATTCCGACCATGAGCGACCTGGCTCGTGTAACACAACAAGCAGCACAGTCCGAGCTCGACAAAGTACAGCGTGAGCGCCTCCACCAGTTCGCCAGAGGACTTTCACTCTTCACCAGATCCGGTGCCTTTGGCGGCCTCGTAGATGGACAAACGAACATCGAGACAGAAAAATTATTCATGGTATTTGATACCAGAGAGGTCAACGAGCCTCGACTGTAACGAATCGCCGTCTACATTCTGGCTGACTTCATCAGAAGAAAAGCCGCCGAGTCGAAAGAGCGCGGCGTGCGATTTGCTGCCATCATAGACGAGGCATCCACCTTGATGCGCTTCAAAGCCGGGGCGCGCCTGCTCGATGATTTGTCGAGAAGAGCACGACACTACGGTATGATGCTGGTATCTATCACGCAGCAATTGAAGGATTTCTTCCGCCAGGCGGAAGAGGCGGATTCCGTCGTGAAAAACTCACACATGAAAATTCTTCTGCGCCAGGATCCCAGCGATCTGAGACTGCTCAAGGAGACGCTCAGGCTTCGAGACGCCGAAGTCACAGCAATAGAAGCGTTCTCCAAAGACGAAGAGAAGAGAAAAGAAAGTCAGGCTCTTCTCATTGTTGGTGCCGTCCACGGTACCATTCGTCTCGTTCCTTCACCTATGGACTACTGGATCTGCACATCAGAGCCTATTAGAGACATACCGAAGCGACAGCTCATGATCAAGGAGGTCAAGGCTAAAAATCCCAAATTGACACACACCGACGCCTGCAGACAAGCGGTTTATTACCTTGGTCTGCGGCATGAAGGTTAGAACAAAAGCCGGACAAAAAGGCTTTACCTGCCGGAATTCGACTCTTCGATTGAGAGAGAGAACAGGCTTCCTTATCAGGTACATTGGTTTCCCATATTTAGCTGGACTGTGATGGAGAAGATATTTTCACCCAATCGATGGTTCGTTCTCTTCTGCGCTCTTCTCATTTTCGTTTGGGGAGCCTTGAAGTTAGTGGCAGACATGAATCTGTCCGAGTATGCAAAAGCTATGGGTGCGGAGGTTTTTACGTGGAGCTGGACGGCTGATCCGCAACAGCGCTCACGTATAGAATCGGTCTCCGCCAAAGTTCTCGCAAGAAATGCCAACGATGCCACTGTAGAGGTGATAGGTACACAATTGCTACAAAAGTCTGGTAACAATGATGGGGAGCAAGCACCTGATACTGCTGCTAAAGACAAGGTCAGGGCCGTTCTCACCTTCTATCGATTGAATAATCAATGGGAATTAGGCAAAGTGGAGATAGACTGACATGTATTGGCGCGTAAGACGAGTAACTCCTCAGGAGTTAGTGAAACGATATTCTCTTTATGTACTACTGGCCGCCAGCGTCCTCTTCAATGGATTCCAGTACCTCATGACACCTAAGAAATCGAAGGTGAGCGAGCAGATGAAAGTGGATATGGTGACTTTCGCTAAGAACGTCACTACACATCTTCTCGATGGAAGCTACATCAACTACATGGACTGCACGAGTGCCCTCAATGAAGAGCTGGATTCGAAGACGATTACGAAACTTCGCTCCATGGGAGTTTTGCCGGCATCGGATGCGGATTTGAAAGCACGACTGTTCGACGCTCAAAAGAGTCTTAGAGTGTGTTCGATCAAGTTCAAAGATGTTAGCACCGGCGAGCCTGTTGGAGAAGCAGGACTCTTGCCCGTGCACGTGTATGGAACAATCGCCGTGCATTCCACTGATGAATCAGGAGCGCACAACTTCCACATGCAGTATTTGCTTGGATGGGTTGCCACCGAGGAAGGTGCGCCGCACCGTCCGGTCATGCTCGATGTTCAGGAAGGTGAGCCACTGGCTCAATAGCTTCGCACGTTCGTTGTTCCGATGTTACGCCGCGTGCATCACGTTGTCGCACGAGTAAATGAACAGGTCTCATCGGTCGGACCGTTGGTTGCCGGCTCTCCTATTGCGTGTCGCACACGGTTGAACCTTCGTTGCGAGAGCGATATCGCATTTGGTATCCAGGCTAAACACGCACTTTCGATTGAACGAACGAAACGAACAGCTACCAACGGTCGGACCGTTTGTTGCCGGCTGCCCTGTAGCGTGTCGCGCACAAACACCGCGTGGCGGCGTGGTATCGCCACTGGTATCTAGACTAAAGCACGCTCTTCGATTAGATGAACGAGCGACAGACAGAATGAAAGTATTGCTGAAACAAGGTGAGATGCATCTTAAAGACGCCATCATCCATCTGTTGGAACTTCCTATGACTGGGATCGCTCGACAGCGCGAACCTGCGGGAAGTAGCTCCGTGGGGATTGCGAATGGTGATCAACTGGCTGCTGGCATCAAATCCAATTATCGAGTAGGCATGCTGGCCAATTACCAGGGAAGGTAGATCATATAGGTAGCTCTCTGGAAGTGTTCCGCAAACAATCGGATTCTTCGATGAAATAGCACTACCAATGAATCTCGAGAGCGCTGCAGTATCGCAGCTTCCAGGAACTACAACCTCGGCTTTGCATCCGGTTATACATCCCAAACCTACCGCAAGCCTGGACTCGTCATCATACTTACCGTTAGAGCCTGCGTTGTCGGGGAATTTCTTGAGTTGTGCAGCTTCTATAATTGACGCCCACTGCGCTTTATTGTGCACGGTATTGCGAAGATCTTCCTCAGTGATTGTGTACTCATTGCCATCACCCGGGAATCGAACGATGTAACTTCCCTTGTCGCCATAGCGAATCATGTCTGCCATCAACCTTTGTCCACGAGGCAGCTCTGCCAGTGCGGCCATCGAAGCTTCGAACCAACAGTTTGGATTTTGACTCTGATCTATACCGGCGGCTCCATCGCGAGCCACATCTGCAGCGGTGAACGGGCGAGCCCCCCTTACCCCGGAAGCCGAAGAGCGTTGAGACGAGCTCGCTGTTTTCGTTCCAGTTAGTGCAGCAATCTTGCTTGCAGTAGTTGGTTCGTCGTGAGCATCCTTGCTTGTCACTACAAAGCTATTGCCAGGTCCTTTTTTGGCAACCATTTCGCCTTTCCTGAGACCATCTTGATATTCCTGAGGCAATTTGCTCAAAATTTCGGGTGGCAACTGGGTTATCGTTCCGCTCGAGCTATCGGCCTTGCTACCGCTACTGCCAGACGACGACGCCAGGTCCGGAAAAAGTTTTCTGCAATACGTGGACTCTATGGTTCCAGGAAAATTCGCCACCAGATACTGACTTAGTTGTCGAGCCCGTCCTTTGCGATTGGCGTAAAAATTCGCCAGGGTCGCGTAGTAAAACAGCTTGCCGTTCGGTGCTGCGGATTTGATCAGAGTCTCAAACGCATCCGCAGAAGCGACATAGTTTTTATTGTTGTACAACGCCCAGGCTTCCTTGAATCCGCCCTTGGCAGTATCGGCAGCCAAACTGCCAGACAGCGGACTGATTGATAAGATAGAAACCAAACCAACTAGCGCCACACGCTTGTTTAGTCTTGAATTGAGAAAATTTCTTGATTTAGTCATAGATCGATTATTCGCGCTCAACATCCATTTAGTACGTTCCCAAAAAACGACAGGGCAGTCGAAATTTTTAACTGCCGGGATTCCAGATTTCCTTCAAAGTAGCTCGAAATTGTGACAAAGACCGGTCAATAGCCCAATCGTACATCGAGCGAAATAAAAAA
>CAYTDR010000144.1:0-3952 GCA_964436185.1 uncultured Candidatus Obscuribacterales bacterium
CGAAAGCGGTGACTTATCGAAAATGGTCAGGAGTGTGGCGAATTTCGCCGTGACCGGGCGAAGCGTTCGACCATTGGTCGGTTGCTGTTGGCTCGCACGTTCGCTGCACCTGGTTCGTGTTAAAGCGACCAGGATGGTCGCGCTCCGTTCTTCGCGACACTTTTTTGAAGCAAAAGCCGTCGCCACCCGCCTATTTGAAGAATTTAAGGAACTTCTTCCCCGCGTTTTCCTTCTTCCCGGGCTCTTGCGGCTTTTTGGCTTCCTCGGGCTCTTCGTTGTTCTTCCCGCCCTTTGGAGGCTCGACCGGTGCCGGCTTGGTTTCGCCCTTCTTACGTTTCTCGTCCACCTTCGATTTTGGCTTGGGCGCGGGAGTAGGCTCTTCGGCCTCATCGACTGGTTCCTCGCCTTCAACCTGCTCTTCCGGCTTCTCGGCGGGCTTTTTCTTCTTGCTGTTCCGTTTGTAGGGTCGGACCGTCATACCACCATAGAGTTGCAAAACTGCCTCTCTATCGGTCGCATCGCCCTCGCAGAGGCGAATGAAACCGGCTGGCCTGGAGCGACTGTAGTGATGGGCAAGACCTGAGGTTATCAGCGCCTTGTAGCCCTTTCTGACCAGCGCTTTGTATTCGATCTGATGCGTCTCCATGGTGATCTCATCGCCCGTTACCCGGAAGATCTTGAAGGCGCAAGGATAGACAACCAAACTCGGGCAAGAGACGTAAAAAATATGTCCTTCCGTCTGTACTTTGCTGACCGGCACATGACCCGAGACCGCCAGTCTGACGTATGGGCAGGCACCGAGCAGTTCGCGAACGCTGTCCCCGTTGCTGACGACATAGTCACTAAACGGTGGGCCGCCAGTGCCATACGGCTGCGGCGCCAAAAATGGGTGATGGCTGAAAACCAATGTCACCCCGCTGACAATCGAGCCAAGCTCCTCCTTCAGCCAGGAGAGCTGGTCTTTGCTGACGAAGCCGGTTTTAGTGTTTGGTCTTGCCGTGTCCAAGCCGATGAGACGAACGTTTCGAGAGAGGCTTTTTGACCAATACGGCTTGTTATTCTCGTAGCCTTTGCCCTTCCAATCCGGTCCGTAGGTTTTCATCTTATCCACGGTGCCGGTACCCGAGATATCGTCTTCGCCCAGGATGAACTCCCAGGGAACGTTCAGATTCTGCACAACATCAAGGAAAAGGTTCCAATTGACATCGTCCTTGCCTGGCGTGCTCACTTGATCTCCGCCGAATACTACGAAATCGACATTGCTCTCATTGATCAGCTTCACAGTCTGCTGCAAGAAAAGTTGGCTCACCTTCAGGAGTTCGTAGGTGTCCTCTTTCGAATTTGTAAGATGAACATCGGTGACGAAGGCAAAAGAGAACGGTTTGATCGGCGACAATGCCGCGTGCGCGGAGTTCGCAAAACCCAACGAGATGCTGGATACCAGCGTGTATAGAAAGCTTCGCCTTGAAATCTGAAAGCTGTACGATTTACCGTCTTGCGTTGACAACTCGAAATCCTGTTCTAGCTACCCTTATCATTGACTGTCGCTGCCCGTTCTTGACGTCCATCGATTGTCTTGTCTACAGATCTTTCGAGTCTACCAAACCTGACGTTCGTCTGCACGAACATTGAACTTTAGCCGCCCGGAGACCGCTTGTCGAGTCCTCTCGGCAGCACTAGCTGCCCACGAACAAGCCAGCAAGGCTTACTTTGCGCTGGTCCTCGCGGAACCAAAGTGAAATCGGTTCAAAGAAAAATTGAATAACTAAAGACATTTGTTATCAAGAATCTCCACTGGTGCGAGCGTTTTTCTGCTAGTCCATGCATTGAGGGGCACGGCTCTTGACTTTCGCCCATTCTCAACCTCCTCACTAGCAACCAATAGCGTCGTTGTGGATATGTTGTCTGCATACCTCAATTCCACAAATGACATACGCATGCGCATCGCATATGGTGCCTAAGAGACTGTCCACGGGTTGTAAACCAGATTCCGAATGACAAAATCGAACTGGATGAAATCATTCTCCAACTCTTCCAAACTACACGCCTGCAAATTAAACCGCCGCGGGTGCAATTCTTCTGAGCTCTAAGCTTTTAGAGCGCTGGACTGACTTTCTCGAAACCTAGAAGTCAGGAGCATTTATTGCAAAACGCATAAATGTGTGCATTTTCTGGAACATAAGCGCTCGCCTGTCTGTATACTTTTACGGTCATTCAACAATGTCTCAGACACTATGAGCACGAATGCGTCTCGCGGCCCTCATTGATTAGGTCGTCGAAAATCGTGGACCCCGTCTGAACGGATGACAGTTGAGATGGCTCTGCAGAACGTTTTATTGGAGATTACCTTAAATGACAACCGCATCTACAGCTATCGAAGGATTGGATATCTGTGACATCAAGAACATTCTTCCGCACAGATACCCGTTCCTCCTGGTTGACCGAGTTACCTGGTGCGAGCCCGGCAAAGCGGCACGCGGCTATAAAAATGTCAGCGCCAATGAGCCACACTTCCAGGGTCACTTTCCAATCAAACCGATCATGCCTGGCGTTCTCATGCTCGAAGCTCTCGCACAATTGGGTTGTGTAGCCATCCTTTCGCATCCGAATTTCAAAGACAAACTTGGACTGTTCACCGGTATCGACAATGTCAAGTTCAGAGCAATGGTCGAGCCGGGCGACAGGCTCGATA
Organism: uncultured Candidatus Obscuribacterales bacterium; assembly: GCA_964436185.1. Classification (GTDB taxonomy): domain Bacteria; phylum Cyanobacteriota; class Vampirovibrionia; order Obscuribacterales; family Obscuribacteraceae; genus CAYTDR01. Next base: position 2,693 of record CAYTDR010000144.1, read on the forward strand.
TGGAAGTCGAGCTGATCAAGATGAAAGGACCCATAGGCAAGTTCAAAGCATCCGCAAGGGTGGGAGACAAACTGGCTTGCGAAGCCGAAATCTCCTTCTCCATGGTGGAAACAGAAAGAATCAAAACAAGTAAGGTCTGATGCTTTTGCCCTTCTAACCGAGTCCTTCACGTAATTCGGCGCTTGGAAAGAGTGACGATTATCGAGAAAGCAGAAAGAGAGCGAACTCAACTGCGGGACTTACAAATGGAGAAAGCACACACCGACGCTCAGCCGAACACCCATGGAACGTTCGTGGGTGGCTCAAGGAGGTTTTAGCATATGACCATTCATCCAGCCGCTATCATCGCCGATGGTGCAGATATTCACGAGTCCGCCGAGATCGGACCTGGTGCCGTAATTGGTGCCAACGTAAAGATCGGCAGAGGCACTAAGGTTGGACCGCATGTCGTAATCGACGGGCACACACAAATTGGCGAAGACTGCGAGATTTTCGCAGGAGCCATTATCGGCTTGCCACCGCAAGATCGTTCGTACAAAGGCGAACCATCAGGCGTTCTCGTGGGCGACCGTTGCGTCATCAGAGAGTATGCCACCATACATAGAGCGACCGGCGACGATACCACAATCGTTGGTGAAGACGCGTTCTTGATGAACTACGCTCACGTAGCGCACAACTGCAAGCTGGGCAAGGGTGTGACGATGGCCAATAATGCCACCATCGCAGGTTACGTTCAGATTGGCGATTTTGCAGTTCTATCCGGTATGGTCGTCGTTCATCAACATTCCCGCATCGGTAGACTCTGCATGCTGTCCGGACTCACAGGAGCTCGTCAAGACCTGCCTCCGTTCACCAATCTCGACGGACGTCCGTCGCGCGTTCGTGGTATCAACATGCTGGGGCTGAGACGCATTCAAGCGAAACCCGAGGTACGCTCGGCGATCAAAGAGACCTACAGATTAATCTATAGAAGCGGTTTGAACATAAGCCAAGCCCTGGATAGAGTTGAGACCGACCTCGAGTTGTTCCCGGAAGTGAAGGAAATCGTTGAATTCTTCCGTACGAGCAAGCGTGGCGTAGCACCTGCATTCGTCGAACACCTCGGCGATGACGAAGCCACCACTACCGTCAAAGAACAGGGAGTCTTCAGCGAAAGCGGCGTTAGCTCGTTCTGATTCAGAAACCCGATTCTGCATTCAATCATCCGCTTCCGGCGCAAACTGCACATCCTCGAATAGTTCGGCGAGGGGTAACTCGGTA
>CAYTDR010000144.1:4052-12057 GCA_964436185.1 uncultured Candidatus Obscuribacterales bacterium
CGCTTCCGGCGCAAACTGCACATCCTCGAATAGTTCGGCGAGGGGTAACTCGGTATTGAGTTCGTGAAAAGGAATAATATCCTTAAGTCCTTTATATTGTTCCAATACGAAACCCTGGTCGGTTCGTCGCCAGACTGTCACCAGGGGCATATCTTGCTCGACCAACAGATATAGGAGCAAAGAAGGTATCGACAGATAGGCATCCTTCTTCTCCCCTTCATCGGTACGGCGAGTACCTCTGGAAAGAACCTCGATTACGACGGTCGGATCATCTTGGAAGTGATCGGTTTGCGCGTTAGGGCAACATATTACAGAAACATCCGGATAATAAAATCGGACCTGTTCCGGCATTCGAATTCTGATCTTTGTATCAGAATTGAACGGACGGCAAGGAGAGCTTCGCAAGCGGTTCCACAAAGTAGCTAGCGCATTGGAAGCGATGATGTTGTGAACATTTCGCGCACCAACCATCGCGTAGAGCGTACCACCGATGTACTCATGCTTCACTGGCGAAATCTCTTCGCCAGCCAGATAGTCATCGACGGAGATAAAATTGAACTTCTTCGCGCCTGTCATGTTTTTAAGTCTATCAAACGCTCACTCTCATAGAATAAGGACTATCATACGATGACATTTGACATGCCAGAGCTTAACGATCGGCTGATCCTACTCTTAAGCTGATAAAGTAAAGTCAGAGATTTTGGTGACCTGAAGAGATGTCTGAATTTTCGGAATCCACGGATACTGGGGATGAAAAATACACTGGCTATGCGGCAGTGTTCAGAAATCCACAGTTCATGAGCTTGTGGTGCGCTCAGATTTTCTCTCAGTTTGCGGACCGAGCGGTCTTCGTTCTGTTTGTGGCTGCCTTGACCGGTCTTCAGGAGCACAAGATTGCCGGACGCTACCTGGGTGCTGCCCAGATGACGAGCTTGCTCTATGTCGCCTTCACCATCCCTGCCATCATTTTGAGCCCGATTGCCGGCGTATATGTAGACAGATGGTCGAATAAGGCCGTATTGATCTTCTCCAACTTGCTTCGGGCGGCTTTCGTCTGCATGATCGCCATGCCTGTCATCAAGACCTCACCGGTCGCCGCACTGACACTGGCGTTCCTCTGCTCAATCGGGTCCCAGTTCTTCGGTCCTGCCGAGACTGCCTCTATACCCCGTCTAGTGAAGAAAGAGAATCTGCTTTGTGCGAACTCCCTCTTCTTCACCACAATGATGATCGCTCTAGGATTCGGCTTCGCCATTGGCGATCCCATCATCCAGGCAGTGGGCTTGAAATATGCGCCAGTTGCCGTTGCCGGCGGTTTCGCCATCGCCGCGCTTCTGCTCATAGGAATCAAGGACAATAAACCCAGTTCAACCTCTCGAGAACCTTGGTGGGAGGAGCTTCGGCAGGGACTCGAATACATTGTCAGCAGCAAGGTCGTCTTTCGTGCCATCCTCAAGATCACGATCCTGTTCAGCACAATCATTACTTTGAACATCATTGCCGTCGGTTTGGCAGAGCAAATTCTAGGGCTGCAACCGCATCAATTCGGCTACATTGTCGCTGCAGCCGGCTTGGGCATGGGCATCGGTAACTTCATAGTCGGCCAATACTGTCACAACAATCAGCCGACCATACTTGCCTATCAGGGCTTCGTTTGCCTCGGTTTCTTCATGACCCTGCTTGGTCTCTTGGGTTTCATGCAGCTTTATGGCAACGCTTATGGTCTACCGACAATCAGTTTTCACGGTCCGTTATTGGCAGTGCCGCTTGGCATCACCGCTCTGATCGGCGTTTCATGCGCCATGGTGGCAGTTCCAACTTATGCGGCGCTGCAAGCAGCAGTCCCTGAAGATCTGCGAGGCAAGGTCTTCGGCGCTCAAAACACAGCCATGTCATTCGCTTCCACGATTCCGGTAATACTTGTCGGAGTCGCCACCGATAACCTGCCTGGCGGCGTTTCCACCACTCTTTTGATAATCGGTATTCCGACCTTGACCATTGCAATGCAGTTGTTGTCTCATGAGCCACGCTTATTAAAACGTGAAGCAGAAGAGGCAGCGACAAAAGCTGCCGGCGCATAGAGCTCTGGACTCATATCACAAACGCCAATCGCTCAATGCAAGGGCCCTTGGCTACCTTGCGCTTTAAACATGCAGTTCAGCGCATATATCGCCCTGATCGCCCAGCCTGCAAGTCCCGCGAACTCTTGAATACAAGCTAAACAATTCACAATATTACGCCCTATTTTGAAGTACACTTATAAACAGGCAGGGTAATACATCGTTTTTTGAATTAGATTCATGAGAAACCGAATTATTCTCATAGGGTTGGGCGTTTTTGTCTGGGGTCTCCTGAAGGCAATAGATAGCCTTGTAACAGGTCCGGAGCTCCTGTTCATGATCCTGATTGCCCTGGCGGTGATGATCAATCACAGCATCTGGTTGTTCAGCGCACAAAGCGAGTGGCACAAACGAGCTCGTGTCTTTATGCGCAGGCAAGCACGAGTCGTTAAAAGGCTGTTGAAGACCAAAGATCGCAGCAAACAGAGATACGTATATGAAGAGCCATTGGACTGGAACCCGGTCGTAGACATATTCATTTCAGCCAAGAACGAATCTCGCGTCATTGAGAACACGATTCACAATCTCTTCAAGCTTGATTACGACCAGTACAGTGTCTGGATTATCGATGACTGTTCCACGGATGACATGCCGCTGATTCTCAGCCGGCTGCAAGAACAGTATCCTCATCTGCGCGTTGTTAACCGCGAGTTCGGTTCATGCCCAGGCAAATCCGCCGCTCTCAACGATGCATTGCCGCTCTCCAAAGGAGACGTAATCTGCGTCTTCGATGCCGACGCTTATGTAGAACCAGATTTCCTCAAGCAAGTCGTTCCTTACCTGGCGCCCGAACATGTAGGCGCAGTGCAAGTGCAGAAGAAGATCTTCGAACAGCAAACGGCGCTTCTGCCGCGTTTACAGGACTGCGAATATGCGCTTGATACCTACTTCCAGGTCGGACGCGACCTCATAGGTGGTGCCGTCGAACTGCGCGGCAACGGCGAGCTTATCAAGAGATCAACACTGATAGACGTCAATGGCTGGAACAACAGAGCCATCACCGACGACCTCGACTTGAGCATGCGCCTGCTCGTCAACCACTGGGACATTCGTTTCTGCCCTGACTCTGTCGTCTGGGACGAAGGAGTACCTACAGTCAAAGGCTTGTTGCGTCAGCGACGCAGATGGGCAGAGGGTAGTATTCGCAGATATCTCGATTACATTTTCCCGCTCAACTCTCCTACACGACTCTCACTGGTCGAGCGCATCGACACGTTGGTGTTCACTGTTTACTTCATCGTTCCGGCGCTCGTGACGCTCGAGTTGATCGCCAATGTCCTCAGATTCGTCTCCGGTGTCCCCACATATGGTTCCTTCCTCGCACTCGCATACACAGGCTTACTCTGGGTAAGCCAGGTCAATCTATTTATTTCAGTGCGAGTCTATCGCAACATGCCCTTCTGGGAAGCGCTAGTCAAGAGCGTTTTAGGAACCTTATATATATACTTGCACTGGGTGCCTGTCATCGTGGTGTCATTCGGTCAAATTATGTTCGGTCGACAAGTTTCCACATGGCATAGAACCGAACACATCGGCGACTCAGCCAAGGTTAGCTAAGCGAGATTCGCGAAACTCGGGCATCCTGCCCGCTCAGGCAAGACGCGGCTCGTGAACACCGAGTAAGGGCAAGCTGTCCTCAACAGCCAAGAAGGCAATCGCGCTTCCGCAAGTTCCCGAACACGGAAAGCGGGCACCATGTCCGCATTGCCAAGAAGACACTGGCGCTGTCGCGAGTTCGTAAATACGGAGTACGGGAAACTGTCATCATCAGCCAAGAAGGCAATCGCTCTGCCACAAGTTCACGAAACACTCTTCTCATGCATTCTGTCCACATCGCCTGAGAAGCCAATCACCAAGAGCTTCTCGAGCAATTCGCGCCTGAAGTATCAATTCTGGTGTCAGATAAAACATAAAGTCTTGCAATCAAATCACCTCGAATTCAGCTGTCTGACTCAGATTAATTTGCAACTTGGCATCACGGGCGCCACCACTCGACTGTGGTGCAAGAGCTATAATCGTACGGTTAATGCATGTACGACAAACGGCGCAGTGTATATGCCACTTGAAAAGGACGGGAAACAAACAAACTTTTTACAAGCGCGGGGATCGCTGAAACCACAGTGAAGTTCAAGGTTTACCTGTATTACCGTTAAAATTCGAAGCTGACAATATAGACCTGCACAATAAAATGGGTACAATTGGTTTGTTCCTCGGACGCTTTAGTTCGTGGAACGGTCGAGACAAATTACTAGTTAGAGATGGAGACATGCATGCTTAAAAAGTTAGCGTCCTCTTTTCTTGCTGCATCGTGTCTGGTCGGCACGCTGGCAGTTCCTTCGATCGCCGCTGACGACAAAATTGGCTCAATGGCATTCTTCCCGTTGCGCGTTTTGGGTTGCGGAGTAGGAACGGCTGTCGGCGTACCTCTGGGTATGGTTAGAGATGGAACGAAAGGCGCAATGCAGAGCACGAAATGGGTTGCTGGAAAACTCGGCGATGAAAATGGTGGACCTCACCAGGTAATCGGAGCCATGGTCGGTGGACCTGTCGGATTAGTCGGCGGTTCCGCATTCGGTGCATTCGATGGCGGATGGCACGGAGTACAAACCGGCTACAAAGAGCCTTTCAGCAAAGATGCTTTCACTTTCAAGGATGAATAGTGATTAAGTCGAAAACAAGAGTTACGGTTGGGTGAAGACATGAGGATGGCCGACCGAGTCATCCTCCAAGGCCAGGTGGAGAAACTATGAGAAAAAAAATTACAGCGCTACTCGCCGCCAGCGCAATGATGATGGGCTCGGCAGCTCCCGCATTTGCTGATGGCATCGGTGGTTTCTTTGGTGCTACAACGGCGATGGTAATCGATATGCCGACAGGCGCAGCCTACCATGCTCTGTGGCATTGCCCGACAACCGCTCAGCATGGACTTGCTGAAGCGTTTGGCGATGAAAAAGGATTGGGTCAAAACGTTGTTGGCGCCATTATCGGAATTCCTTTCGGAATGGTATGGGGCGTTCCTACAGGAGCCATCAAAGGCGCCAAGCACGGACTCAACGTTGGTTGGGAAAAACCCTTCAGTGGTGAATCCTTCAACGTGACGGAAGAAAACTAGGATTACAAATTTGACAACGGAGAAGAGCCAAGCTCCGTTGTCAAAAAAATCTGGAAAGATGGGGGAAAATAATGAGAAACAAATTCCTAGGTCGAATGTTGTTATCGGTGACGTTAATGGCTGGCGCAGCAGCTCCAGTCATGGCTCTCGACTATGAAGCCAAGCCAATCATGTGGGTTCTGCAATCCCCATTCCGCACAGCCGGTGCCGTTAGTGGCGCTCTGGTAAGTGGAGTGGTGAGCGGTCCTATCGATGATGGTTATCATTACGGACAAAAAGGCACCAAAAAAATGGCTGGCAGGCTCGGCGATGAAGATGGTGCTGGACAAATAGCAGCCGCAATTCCGGTTGGTGGTTCAGTTGGACTGCTGGTCGGCGCCCCTCGTGGCGTATATCGCGGCTTCTTCCATGGTTGGAAGAAAGGTTGGGATAAGCCTTTCAGCCGTTGGTCCTATATCACTATGGAAGAGAAATAGAGTCGAGAGTTTAGTATTTTTCTAGGAAGATGGTGAACGAAATGCGAAAAGCAGTTTTGTCGATGTTAGTTTTGGCTGGTCTGATGATGGGTGCGGCAACACCAAGTTTTGCCTATCCAGAAAGACCAGAGTCTGCTCGGGTGATTTATGAAATGTGGTATTTCCCCTGCAGAGTTGTAAGTATGGTTGTTACCACAGCATGGGATGTCCCCACAGGTTCATTCCAAGATGCAGTCAAGGGAGCTATCGGTGGAACCAAAATGGTTGCCCGTAATCTTGGCAACGAAGATGGCACTGTCCACCTGGTAGCCGGTGCTGTCACCGGTGGTCCGGTAGGCATGGTTGCTGGTGGAGTATATGGTCTCGGTCACGGAGCAATCTATGGTATGCACCATGGCTTCGTCGGCTATCCAAGTCCCCACAGCGGAAGCCACAGCATGATTTTCCAGGGCAAGGGATTCGTAGTTCCTTACGATGATAACTACTAAAATTCACTTCCCCCTCTAATCTAGTTAGAGAAAATCAAAAACATCTTGGCTCTTAAGAGAGAGACAAGTACGGTTTTCGGACCGTACCTGTCTCTTTTTTATTCTTTTTTCTTTCGCCACAGTTTGCAGCAGCGCTTGCTAAACTATTTCAAGGGAGCCTGTTTTCGGGCAGGCAGTGCAACCGCATGTGTTAGGACATAGGGTAAACAGTCAGGCTGGTTGGTAGCATCAAATGGAAATCATTAAGGGTGACAGGCGCGGTGGTCCCAAGAAAATTGGCGAACTGCTGGTAGCAGCCGGTGTAATTCGTCAGGAGGTTCTGCAGGAAGCGCTTCAGATTGCCAAACAATCAAGCACTCCGGTAGGACGAGTCTTGATGACCATCGGAGAACTGACGGATAAGGATGTCATGGCTGCGATCGAAGTGCAGTCGATGATCCGCGAAAATTTAATTTCGTCAGATTTCGGAGTTCGGGCGCTTAATCTATCCATCCAGGGGAAGTACAACCTGGAGGACGCGTTCCGCCGGCTTGGATGGACTCCTCCGGAGAATCGCGAGCTTGTCTCTTCCGGTGAATTGGGTGAACTCCTTTTGAACGCCGGCATTGTAGAAGAGCATGTTCTCGAGGATTGCAAACGCCAGAGTATCGAGAATAACCTCCCCCTGGGCAGATGCCTGGTTCTATCCAGAGTCTTGTCATCCAACCTGCTCACTTCTGCCCTTACGGCCCAAGTACTCGTTCGAGACGGCAAGATTACATACGAGCAGGCTGTCATGGGTCTGAAAGGCTCATACAGAAAGCATCAATCTATCGAGAAATCGCTCTCGGAAGCAGGCAGCTTTGAGGATCGAGATGCCTCTTCGCGCATTAAGGTCGGCGATTTGCTCTGCCAGGCGGGATTGATTACCGAGTCAGACAAAGTATCGGCTATCGAACGTGGTTTGGTTGACAATGTGCCGATCGGGCAAGTCCTCGTTCAGTCGGGAATGGTTTCTCCATCCGCTCTCGAGGAAACGCTCAAACTGCAGCGCCTGGTCAATGATGGTGACCTCTCCAGTCTGCAAGCAGCAGAGATTCTTCGTCAGGCCAACAGCCGCGGCGTCCCCGTAGAAGTCGTGATGGACGAAAAGAATGCGCGCGCCCAGGAAATCGAAGAAGTCAACAGCATCATCGATGTGATCGAACGGGCGGAACTTATGTCCACCGACGAGCTCAATCGCGCCAAGAGTTTGGCGTCACAGTTAAAACTCTCCGTAGGCGAAGTGATTCTTTCAAAAGAGTTGGTGGACGTGTCGATCGTTTCAGCAGCAGTGAAAGGCAAACGCCTGATGGACGAAGAGCTGATTACCGACAGGCATCTGGCCAAGGTTTTGAAAATGTGCAAGAGAAATACAGTCGAGTTTTCCGAGGCACTAAAGCTGGTGCCCGCAGAACTTCCCATAGACTATGTAACTGATATAGAAGTCCAAGATGAGGACTTCTCCATCACCACTACCACTACTAATCCTCAAGAACGACTGAGAGGCAAATTGAAATGACCAGCTCGTTGGCAACGTTTACTCTAGACGAGATTCTGCACTGCACTAACGGTGAACTCGCTGGAGAGAAGTACACACGAGAATCCGAGACTGCTACAGCCCAAGCGAGTTTGAAAGCCTCGGGCGAAAACAATGGGGATCGTCAGGCTACAACTACTGCAGTCGTCTCTCGGGAGCTTTTGTCGGGAACGCCACTAGCTGTTTCCACCGACACAAGATCGCTCCAGGAGGGCGACCTCTACATTCCATTGGTGGGAGAGTCTTTCGAC
>CAYTDR010000145.1:0-12024 GCA_964436185.1 uncultured Candidatus Obscuribacterales bacterium
ATACGACCACGAGTTCGAGCCAGGAAGTCAACGGAAAATTCCAACTCTTCATGACCTGCGTAAAGGACGGCACGAGAGTTATCTATGCTTACGATAAGACAAGTGGCGAGATGACCCATATATTTCAGGAGAATGGCTCCAAGTTTGTCGAGTATGCAAAGAAGGAAAACCGGTGGGTGAAAACAGTCGCCGATCAGGTGATAGAAGGAACGCTTACACTTCGCGATGGCATCATACCGGAGTTCAAGGAATCCGTTCAAAATTTGAAGATGAACGATCAATTGCCACCTCCTGAGCGGCTAGACGTCGCAAATACTTACTATCTACAAGAAAAACTGCTCCCCGTTCTCGACACACTGTGGCTGAGCAAATTCAAGGAAGCGTCGGAGAAAGTTCAGCAGCAAGTGGTAGATGAGGAGTGCGCGCGCATTGAAAAAAACGGCGGCAAAATCGGGAATGAAGATCGAAGAATAATTCAAGAAAAGATTGAGAAGGCTGAACGAGAAGCCCACAATAAGCTCCAGAATGAATTGATCAAGCTGAAGGAAAAGCTTATCGAAGAGACCGAGCTCGTCCGCAAGGCCGAGAACATCGACGATGTGTGGAAAGACTGCACTGCCACCAAGGACGCCTATAAAATGTGCGTGGAATGGTTGGAGAAGCAAGCTGTTAGTGCCTCACTTCGGGAAGTGAGTGGCGGTATGGCTATAGACTTCGAGCCTGGGTCACCAGTTACGGTGCCTCAGGAGGAAGGACTCTACCTTATTCCTGAGCGGTTTCGTCGCAAAGCCGCTAATGGAGAATTGACGGTTAAGCTAGGTATCAACACTGACTTGTCGCCCACTCGCGCCGCCCTGGACGATTTGGGTGATGCTCTTCGGTGGCTATGTGACACCCAGAAGGTTATTCAGACCAAACGTCAAAAGTTCGAGCTCGCGGTTGTGCTTCCCGACGTCATCAACAAGAATCGCCTTCCGCAAAAATGGCTGGACGAAGCGCGACAAGATCCGAGCAAACTTCCTGCATTGCGATACATGGTTGATGTGTCTTGCAAGATCAGGAACTACGCCACCGCGATCAAAACGATGAAACTCGATGAAGCGGGCGTAGCCGAAATGCCGCCTTACTCGAATCCGATCGTTGAGAAAGACAAATTGCGTGCACTCAATTTAGATCTGCCGAAGACTCTGGACATGCAGGACGCTAACACCTTGCAAAAGATGGAGGCGTGGGCCAAGTGGCTGGAAAAAAACGGCAAGAAGCTGGATGCAGCAATAGAAGAGAAGGCACGAGAATTCGATATATCAAAACAGATTTTCTATGGAGAAGTCGAGACAAAAGGTATACTCTACAGTCCCCTGGGCGGTAAGCAGGAGATCATCGATCCAAAAGACAAAAAGAACGCCGACAAGATTTCGTCGGGCCAGACTCGCGAGTTCAATCTCCTCTCCTTTGGATTCGATGTCACGCAGCAGAACGGCAAAATCGTGATGGAACGAGTCGTCCAGCCGAAAAAATCAGAGCTCTACAACGATATGAATAGAGGGGCTGCGGATGTTGGCAAACCGTTCACTGAAAGGAAAGAGTACGCTCCGGACGATCCTGTCGCTGTTCGTTCCACATCTGGTGAAGTAAAGATTGTCCGCGCCGATGAGCTCGATGGTTGGCTGGCTTGGCAGAAATTTCAGTTCTACGGAGCCAAAGCCGTAACTGCTACTATGGATGTTGGCTTGCTGGTCACCAGCGGCGGTACCTTAAGCGCAGCGGTCAAAGCTGGCCAACTTACGCTCCGGATCGCACTTCCTGCGATAGCGCGGATAGGTCTCGCTGCCGGCGGATTCGTTCTCAATAATGCCGCCGCTCATGGTGACGACTTCTGGAAACATGTCGACACTGCTCGCGGTATCTTGATGTTCTTGGATGTAGCTCAAGGAACAGGGCGCTCAGTCGTTGGGGGCGGTCGAGCATTCTTGCGCATGATGACAGGCACAAAGGCCGCTGAGTCCTTAAGCACGGCACAGAAGATTACTAATGGCCTGAAGAGCAGCGAAGCAAGCTGGAAATGGATGGCTGTGTGGAAAGGGAGCCAGGCGCTGCATATGCCGATGGGGCTTGTGAACATTCCCTTCGGAGTGATTCTGGTAAGCGATATAAGCGAGCAAATCAAGCACGTTACGAAGGGGCCAGAAGACCGTTTCTCCGGGCTTCTCGCCGATATGGTGACGGTTAGCGGACGATCGATTGACGGAGTGAGCACGCCTGATGAAGTGCGTGAATACATGAAGCGAGCAGCAGCTGGGAAGCTGATCGATTCCTACACCCAACTCCTCGGTAAAGGTGCGGATAAGAATAAGAGCGCTCAACTGAAAGAGATCGCTGATACTACGAAGAAGATTCTCGACCCTGCCACCAAAAAGGCTGATCGCGAAAAATTTCAAGCTCAGCTTCTGGAAATGTGGTATGGATCGAAATCTGAGCTCGAAGCTCAGCTCGATCCCCGTACTGGATCAGAGTCCTCTCGCGCATCCGCCGAAGCAAAGAGAACTATGACTGCTGGAGGATTCAAGGCTGATTCCGAGGTGAAAGTAGCAGTCGCGATGGCACTTCTATTCACTGCCAATAAGCAGGATCAGATTCCTCCGGATACGGTTCTGGCGGAACGTACGCTTGAGGTTTACGAAACAGACACCACGAAGAAATCGGTAAAACAAAGCGTTACCGCAGGCGAGCTGCTTTCGTTCCTCAAGGCGGATTCTCTCGACAAGAACAATCCTACCAGAAGAATGGTAACTGCAGATTTGTTGGTGCGAACCGGCAGCCGGTCGCCGTTTTCCTATGCTTCCGTACTGAAAGACACACTATTAAATACCAAAGCCACCACTGAAGATAAGGCATCCGCAATCCTGCAGCTTGGTCCGATGATCAACTCGATTCAGCTCATGGAAACAGCCATGGAGAGTATGAATCCGTCGGAACGAACCGACCTTCAGACTGCACTTTCAGGTAACACATCGAAGGAGCTTACCGAAGCCCTGCAAAAGTTGGCGGACTCCAGCACTGATAAGGATCTGCGAGCCCTTGCAGGTGCTGTTTTGCACTGCATCGGCAAGGAATTCCAGCCGGACGAAGTCAATCGACTGATTCAGGCCGAATCGCGGGAGTACAACGCCAGAAAAGATTCTCCCGGATCGTACGCGAAATACTTCGTCGATCAAGTAAAGGATGAGCTGAGTAAGTCGCCTGATGCAGCAACAAAGTTGAACGCCATTCTCACCCTGCGAAGTCTGGGTGACCTGGGCGGCATGTCGGACAACAAAAAATTCAACAGTGCTCTCGTAGACCTGATGTCGAATAACAATCCTGAGGTCAACCTGATCGCGTTCTCGGAACTGAAGGTTGAAGACAAGAGCATCGAACTTGAAGCTGCCGATAGACAGAAGCTTTTGCAGGTTCTGGAAGCGAAGACGACCAAGGAAAACGTTCAATTCAAGATTGAGATAGCAAAGCAGATCGACAAGATCACAAAAACACCGGGCGAAAAGGAAAAGGCAGCGGCGTTTCTTTCGGACCTGATCAATCCAGCCATTACCACCAATTCCGCTGATTTCCCCGCGCTAAAAGTGGCGGCCATTCAGGGGCTGGTCAAGTTGAACTGTAAGCAAGCAGCTAGTTTGATTTTGGCCAGGTCACAGCCGGAGTCTATGAACAATGGGAAGGTCCAGGGTGAACGAAACGCCAGGGTTCGATTAGCCGCAGTGGAAGCACTAAACGACTTGCAAGTTTCTCAACTGAAGCAAATCGTTGATAACGCACTGAAAGTGGAGAACGATCCAGCGGTCAGAGCAATGTTGCTATTGATCAAGGGAGTGCGTCATCGTGCCGTTCGCGATGATGGTTACAAATTGCTGAAGCAAAAATTGTCTACGGACCTTGAAGGCTCTCAGGTTAATAATCCCGTCGAAGGAAAAGATTGGCTCAATGAGAAGATCAAGTCCGGTACGTATTCCAACTTCGACAACAACGTCAATGAGAAGGATAAGAACGAAGCTGCTGCAAAAGCAGGCCGTCAGTGGTACGGCTACATTTTCGTTCCCGATAAAGCGGATGAAGCCAATCAGGAAAATGCCAAAATCGACGCTGGCGAAAAGCGCCGCAATCAATGGAGCAGCCTCTGTACTTTGGCTAGCCAGAATTCGAAAGAAGGACACAAAGCCAGATTGGCGCTACTCTACATCGCGGTGGGAGAGGATACACCGTTTGGAAATGATTCATTGACCTTTAGACTGAAGGCTGCTGATGAAATCAAGAAACTGTGTCATGACGGCTCTGATTTCAGAGAAGAGTTTCGAAAAGGAATTGTTCAGGCAATTCTTGACGTAAACAAAGATGAGGCGACTCGCCTTAAACTGCTGGAGGCGCTTGATCTATTTGCGAAGAGTTCCAAGGAGATGAAGATGTTTGTCTCTACCGCTATTGCCGAGGCGTTCGAAAAGCAGTTCCAGAATCAGCCGAAGGAAGACTCGTCTAATTTCCATAGTTCCGTGCACCTGCAGCATAAAATGCTTGATCTATTGAAAGAATACAACAATAGAGAGATCTATCCGGCACTGGAAGCCGCGATTGAGGCGCATCCGCTTCCAGAGATCAAACAGAAGGCGAGACAGGTGCTTGCTGACCTGCGAGACCGCGTAATGCCTGAGTGGCTCGAGACGCGGGACAACAACTTGCCAGTCGAAGCAAGAACAATAGCGCTTGAGGATCAAATCCGGGTTGGTGATGCTGATGAGATAGTGACTCAGCTATTCGTATCTTGCAAAGGCAATGAAATAAAGCTAGCAGGAGACGCTCGTATTCCACTCTATCTGGATGCCCTTATCAATGGTGCCACGCGGGCAGCCGACTCGGACTCTCCTCGCCGGTCTGAAAAGCGACGTGCCAACGAGTACATGGAAGGTACGGAACGTATTCAGTTGGCTGCCGGTTGGATGATCCTTCAAGAGGGTAACAGCGGCTTCAGCCAAGCAGAGAAAGACTTAGCACTGGCGATGGTAGCACGCATCGCCATGACTGGTTCCGAATACGGTTACAGGCAGGATGCTCAGGAAATCTTGAAACTAGTTGCTCCGAATGGTGCTAAGGAAGTGCAAGTTTCCAAAAGTGAGAGCTATCGGATTTTGAAAGGAGATCAGGGTCTTTCCGTTGTGAAAAAATCTGATGGAATAGTGAGTGCTCTGATGGACACGGACTGTGTGACAAGACCGTTAGCATGGAACACCGAGTTCATTTCGAAATACACCGCCCTACTTGATAAAGATACCGGGACGAACGAAAAAGTGCTCTTTGCTGTTGCCTTGAGCGATATGGTCAGAGCCAATCCCGCACTCGATTCGGCTATACGCCTGGACGGCAAAGCGTTTACTCCAAGAAGTCTCACGGATAAATACATGCGGTCTGATGTTGCTCCGGCTCCTGATTCTAAGACGCGCACCATCGATATCAACCGAGGCAAATTGACCCTCCAGTATGCGAAGGGTCAGGTATTTTCAATTACAGAGCAACAGAAGGGCGGAATCGAGATTCGTACACGGGCACCACTTGGTGAGGTAATTATCGAAGAGTTCAAAGGCAATCGCCTCAAGCGAGGTATCGCGCCGGTCGGAAAGACTTATGCGCTTATGATCGTCGATGATATTCAACACAATACCATGAGCACCGAAGAACGGCTGGCCTCGGCAAGACGACTGTTCATCAACGAAAATGTCAATGCAACCCCGGCTGAGCGCCAAAAGGCGAGCGACGCAATGAACAGTGTTGCCCTGACTGACAAGGACCAGGCCAGACGGCTCGCATTTGCTCGTTATCTGACCTACGGAGAAGGGATTGATGACACCAAGGAAAGTGCCTGGCGGCTTAATGGAATGGTTGCGCTCAACGAGCTGGCGACACATGGAAACGAACCTTATAAGAGCGAGGCTTTGAAAAATGTAGACAGCTTCAACGCGGATCAACGCCAGCGGCTGACACTCAAACTGGCTGAAAACATCCGCCGCGAGATAAGTCAAGCAAAGGAACAGCAAGAGCGCGAGAGCGCCGATTTAAGACGAGGAGCGCGAGAACTTGCAGAAAGGTTCAAAGAGCCTGAAAAAACTATAGCCAAGAAAGAAGCGGAGCAACTGGCCGCACCACTTCGACTCGATAAGGAAAGGCTAGAACGAAACGCAAGCCGTATGTCGACCCTGTTCGAGCAGTGTAAAAAGGACTTCAAAGTAGCACCGGCGGTACTATCAGCTTTCAGAGACGCTTCTGCCTATCTGACAACGGATAATTCCGGTATGAAGAAGCTCAGAGACGACCTGGCGTGCGTCATAACTGATCTGGCGAAACAACCACTGAAAGTCAACGATCCTCGTTTTAACGACCTGAGGTGGTTCGTAGGCTCCGAAGGTAATGATGAACTGCGTCTGAAGGCCGCCGAGAGGATCATTGCCGATGATTCTGCCTATGGAAAAGAGGCTGGTGTGAGAATAGGGATACTGCAGGAGGTGGCACTCCTTGGCGGCAACGGTAAGACACCTGAGATTCGCGAATCGGCGTTGAAACTATTTTCCGAAGCGTCGAGCCAAGGCAAGGCAGGCACTAAGCAAGCAACAATGGCACTTTTGGAAGCTACAGGAAGATCGCTTCATCCTGATCAGAAAGACGCTAATGCAAGATTCTGGAACAACTTCAGAAAGTTCCTCGAATCAACCGACCAGAAGTCAGGTGAAATGTTTGATTTCGTCCAAATGCGGTGCCGGCAGTTTCCATTGCCCGCTATCGAGGGTGGAACTGTCCAGGATAAGGCAGTGAACTCAGAGAAACTAGCTGAGGAAGCCGAAATTCAATTCAAGAGTAGCTACAGTGCCAGGAAATACTACGAAAAGGCTCTGGAGGAGCGTGTTACCAGGGACGGTGCTGACAGTCTGGAGACAGCAAGAGCACGTCTTCGCTTCATAGGCTTCCTTGAAAGACAGTACAACGCAAGCAACAGCTATGACGTAACGAGCCTGGTCGAAGAAATTCGCAAGCAGTCAGATCTGGTGGCACGTGCTTTTCGTGCTCAAACGGAGCCCACGCTCGAGGCTGCTGATGCCATGCTGCGTGTAGCACAGCTCACCAAACGCTTTGCTAACCACGAGTCACAGAAGACAGGTGCCGAGGTTGTTGAGTCAGCTTTTGCTGAGGCAGCAAGAATGTATAAGACTGCCTCCAAAGGTAAAGGCAGTGTCAAATATGCTGTTTGCCTCTCCGATCTTGTCACATTACAGCTAAAGAGAGATGACATGAAAGCTGCAAGCGAGACTTTCAAGGACCTAAACGGTCTCATGTCGACTGATGTGTCTCAGACGGACAAAACGCTCATGTTCACGGCGTTCTTGCAGTCGGCCAGGCAGTTTGTTGCTGCGAAGCACAATACAGATGAGGTGGTCAAATCATCTGCAGCTATATTGGCGAATCTCGGCAATGCAGAACTCAAAGGGATCTCTGACTTTGAGAAAGAGAAGCTTGCCGATGCGGCCTGGTGGGTCGGACAATTACTCGCTCAAGATGGTAAATGCGACAGTGCCTATCCTTTCCTTGACTATTCCCTTGATGTCGAACAGAAGCGTGAAAAGTCTGGCAGTCTCCCCGCGAAACTCGAATATTATCGATACGTTTTGGAGCGGGACAGAAAGCCTGAGAAAGCGCGGGAGATGAAAGCAAAACTGGAAAAATCATATGCTCCTTCGAGGTAATGAATGTCGCACCTCTGGTATGGTGTCTACAATCCGGCTCGACTACGATGTTCCACTCGCAACGCACCGAGCATGTAACCCATGAATCCGATTCGAGGTCGACTAGACTCCGAATATGGTGAGCAGGACGATAGCAGTTACGAGTCAGTAATGCACTCCTACCGGCTGAGCATCCTGAATGCAGTGCTGGATGCTCTATTTCCAAGCAGATTTCGATTGAGCAATCCATGATACTCATCATAGGAAACCTTAATTTCTCCTGATCCACCCGACCTAGATTGTTGAGCTGTCCTGGAGTCTAGAATTCGCCTGAGAAGAGTACCATCAGCTGGCTCGACTCCTCTTTTGTACTCGTGGAAATCGCGCCATCCGTCGTACTTTTGGCTATGGTTCCTCTCGTCGCATTTCCGATAAAGGCTTGATTGAGGTTTGCTGACTGAGCATTCGCTTGGTTGTGTGAAATTTAACCTCCCCGGAGGAACGCGAGGAAAACTGTTGCTTGCGGGTTTACACCGTTGCGCTCTCTTCAGGCGGCTTTCGAACAGAGCTCTCGTTGTTACGTCAATAAGTGCGTATTGTTCACAGTTCGCCTTGTGAATGAACTCTCCGGTAGAATAAGACCGTGAAACAGGATACGACACAAGGTCAGCCAGGCAGAACTGGCATCGATCGCTGTGCCGATAGGAGCCGGTCCTTATGAGAAAGATATCGCTCGTACTAACGATAGCGTTTGTTTGCCTGGCGCAGCCGGCACCATGCACTGCGAATAATGGCCAGTCAATTTCTCAACTCAATGAAAGTATTAAGCAAAAGCCTACGGCGGAAGCACATCTCACCAGGGCAATAGTGCTAATCAAGTCCGGTCAAAAGCAGAAGGCCTTGGAGGATTGCAACCAGGCTGTAAAGCTGAACCCACGCTTAGCTATGGCGTTCAGAGCTCGCGGAACCCTGCTCATGGAGACCGGTCAGACTCAGAAAGCGCTTGCTGATTGGCAAAAGGCACTTGCTCTCGATCCCAATGACTTCAAGACCTACTACAATCGCGGTACGTTGTACGCGCAGACGGGGCAGTATCAGAAATCGATAGACGACTTCACCAAAGCAATCAAATACGAGCCAAACTTCGCGCCTGCTCACTATAGCCTGGGATCCACGTACGATCGAATGGGTCAGTATCAAAAAGCCATCGAATGTAATACCAAAGCAATCAAGATCGATCCGACGCTGGCAAGACCATATTTCAATCGCGGTATTGTACAGGGACAATTGAAGCACTATCAGGAGTCCGTTTCCGATCTTTCCAAATCGATTACCCTCGATCCTGGCAGCGGAGAAGCGTATTATTACCGAGCTTTGAGCTATGCAAAATTAGGCAAAAAAGACCTGGCTGCAAAAGATTCGAACAAGGCGAAGGAGCTAGGATTCAGCGTCAAGATTGGCAGCGCAAAACCGACAAAGTCCGCGAGCAAGTAAGAGCCGCTACGGAATAGCGATCAACTGAGTCCATTCTGGGCTAGGGGCACTGTGGTCACCACCTACGACATAGGTTCCGGTGGGATCGATCCAGTGGTAGGTCGGTCCGTATTGCACCTGATAGGTCGTACCTGTGTTTGGATCGCGAACGTCCTCCACCCCAAGAATGTAATTGGTGAACTTATTCGCGGCGTTGTCCTGAGCTGTTTGGCGATCCCAGTAGGCTTTGTGCATGCGCTCGTTATGTTCCTGCTGGCTCCAATAACGGTCCATGATCGACTGCGATACTTGCTGGCTCACCCGTCTGTAGTGTTGTGACACTGCTACTGTATTTCGCAGCGAATTCTCCGCCCATGCCGGATTTACTTCATAGGATTCAAGCATGTGAAGAATGACTCCCAGTCCCTCTTCGTCGCGAGATGCCGGACCCACTACTCCTGCCACTTTCGTCACCCACCACATTCCGGTCCCGTATGCCACCGTCGCTTTCGTCACTGCGAGATAGTATGCAACGGCTGGAATATCTCCATACATGGCCGTCAATTTGATGGACGCTGCTTCCGACTTGGTAGTGCCCACGGTACCATTAACCGCTGCAGCGACATCCGGATGATTGTGTTCGTCTACAACTTGTATGTTCGTCAGAAACTGGTGAAGATTCGATTTTGCATACCGCTCGGCAAACTGTCTTGCGGGTACATATGGTTGAATTATGGTCCCGTTGTATGATGAGCCGACCCGAAAGCCGAGCGCATTACCTGTTGCCGATGGCATCGTACATGGTGTTATCTTCCCGTCACCGATGAACGCCGTTATCAATTGATCCGGTGACACCACTCGCACCCACGGACGAACGTCAAGTGCGCTGACTCTCGTGAGACCGCCCTCGACCTTCCAGCCTGCCGGCACATCCAACCAGAAGGAGTTTTCGTTTGGATCGACAAACTTGGTCCAGCCGTTTGGTGTGGATGCCTGCGCATTGTTTTTGTTTTGCGAAAATTCGGGGTTGTGTCTCAAGCTGCTCATCATTTGAGCGAACGTATCGGTGGTGACCGCATTCTCACCCTTGGGGCTTTTTGCTACACAAATCTGGCCTAGAACCCCTTCCGGAAACTGTATTAGCACGAGCGCTGCCGATGCGTTTTCAGTATCGTTGGAGTACGTTGATCGATACGAGTTTGTACCCACTGATTGAGGTTCATCCCATTGCTCAGACGGTGCGAACAATTGAATCGCCACTTTGAAGAACTTTAAAGGATCGAGCGACGCGACCGTCTGTTTAGCCACAAAAAACGGCAAAACCGACAGACTGGCTCCGCTCTCGTTTTTTACGTCAATGCGCCCGTACTGTGGATTGGCGGTTGCCTGCCAACCAGGCGGATATTGTAAGGTGAAAGGACTGGAGGCATCGCTAAACGTTTGCCAATCGTCCGTGCTCTCGGCGGCGAGGCAGGCAGTGCCTAGGCTCAACGACAGAAGCAAAGCAAGAATTGTCTTTGTTGCATTTTTCCTGAGAGACATATTGAGATTCCTGAGTGTCCAGAATCGCAGTCTACTAGGTAGCGACCCAGCGAACAAGCATAGAGGTCTCTTCAGCGTAACGAGAGCACCATTACCAGGACCAAGGTCGCTCTTCGCGCTCCTTCTCGTCTGTATCCTCATTACGTTGGAGGTTAGAGAGCAGGGTGCGCAACATGTCGTCCGGTTTATAAATCTGCGGACGTTGGCCGTCAGGACTGAGGTCTGTAATGACTCGGGCTGCCGGCTGATTCTTGAAAATCATTCCCGCGTTTTTCATGAAGCTGGCAGGGAGCAGTCCTTGACTGACGAGGTATTCGACCTCCGCTTGAGTCAGTGGATTTGTAGGTTTGGCTTCTGGGTCCGGCTGCTGGAAATTTGTGATCAACTTGTTACGGAAGACTTCGACTTTCGTCGTTGCAACATAAATCGACTGGTCGCCATGGCGCGAATAACGGTATCTACCCAGGAAACACCTAGGATGCCGCTCGCTTAGAGCCTTCATCGCCTCATCCGTTACTGCTGGCATCTCGAAGGTAAACTTGAGCAGCGCGTCTCCGAAAACGAGACGAGAGAACCTATCTTCGTTCGTTTTGACTGCGCTCAACCTTAGATATTCCAGAGCGGGAATGTGAGTCATGCTGGAGAGTCCCTTGTCTCCAATCTCCTTACTTGTCACATTCTCCAGATAAACCAGGTCCGGCAGGTCGGGAAGCACGGTCAGTCCCTCATCGGTCACTGCCGTGTTGATCATATGAAGCCCCTGAAGTTTGGGAAGATTCTTCAGGTGGCGAGCACCACGATTCGTCACCTGGACACAGTCTAAATACAGCCAGTCGAGCGTGCGAATCTTGCCGATGAGTTCTATCCCGTCATCATCGAGGTCGGTTCCGATTAAATGAAGCTCACTTAGATCTTCGCATTTGTCCGCCAGTAGTTTGAACGTCTCTTTGGTGACGGCGCGACCCTCGAGTACTAAGCTCCTCATCGTTGGAAGGTCATCGGACAAAGATTTGATCTTTTCGTCGTCGTATGCTAGCGCGACGTCTATGCTCGGTGCCATTGTATCTTCTCCCTCGTGATTAATTTGTTATTCCCCCTGTTTAGTGATTAATGCTATTCAAGGATGGGAACAAACATGATTTTTTCCGTCTCTAAGATAACAGTCGAAGCTGGCTGGCTGTCGCGAAATCGGTGATTCCGTGCTCCTGTTGGCTCTTTGATCGAAATTCCGATCGTATTTTTGGGTCACAAAAGT
>CAYTDR010000146.1:0-2021 GCA_964436185.1 uncultured Candidatus Obscuribacterales bacterium
GCTTGCTCTTTCCACTACCTCAGGCGCGATGTTGATCGGCTTGTTCTTATCGGTGATGTAGCGAACCCCGATGAGCAAGTGGGTTTTGATATCAGCGTAGCGCTCGTTGGATGGAACCGAAGAGATCAATCCATCAATCAACTGTGGGTAGCGTGAGGCAGCACGCATTGCGATTGCTCCACCCATGGACTCTCCGACGAGGAACACCGGGACTCCAGGAAATGCAGCGCGCAACTTCTTCAATGCCGACTCTACATCGGTCAGGCATGCCTCGAAATCAACTGTTGCCGTATTGCGATTGTTCAGCCATTCGCCAAAGCCTCTCACGTCGACCGCATATACAGCCATACCTTTTCGAGCCATAGTGCGCCCGAACTGCGTATACGACTCGCTGGAGAATCCCAGACCATGCACGCAAAGCAGAATCTCTTTCGGATGATCCGTTGAAACCCAGGAGCGATGAGGTACTTTGATCGTCGAGTACCACGGCTGCACCTTTTTCAACTTTGCTTTGGACTTAGATTTGGCTGCCTGAGCTGGAAGGGAAAATGCAAGCAAACTCAAGGCTGTTGAAAACAGTGCGATCATTTTTCTTCTGGACATTTGATTCCCTCGTGGTTCTGCTTGTGATTGTCTCATGGTACCAGGGTGTAAGGAGCAATCGGTTAGACCAAAATAAAGCGACAGGTGCTGGTTGAATAGTTCGTGTCCTCAATCAGCTGGAAAGTCAAAGTGTTGTTGAAAAAGGTATGGCAAAAGTTTTTGCTCAATATCAAAATGTTGCTGTCAAAAACACAGAATCCAGGTATAAACCCACACAATAGGAGGCAGATAACTGCGTAAAGACGAAAACATCACTTTGACGGAGGTGGATAACTCGTTTTGAAGCATGAACAGTACACAAGTGTTGCACCGGTATTAGTGTCGGCACACTAGCACCAGTTAGGCAATCAGTCTTCTTCATGAAAACCTGCAAGAGTAAACAAAGCGACCCCTTTTGAGCTCTGTTTGCTGTCTGGAAAGCTGCAGCTTCTCCTCGGAGGCGAGGATGCTGTGACGCTTGGTGATCCGAAACTTTGAGAACGTAAGCGGAGGCGTCCCCTTTGTGCTCTGATTGCTGTTCTCTATGGTTGCGCAATTCAGGAAGGAGGCATGGATGCAGAGACGGTTTGGTTGCCTCACGATTAGTAATCTAAGCAGTCCTTTGCGTTATGGTTGCTGTTTGCATGGTCACAGTTCACGCAGGAACAACGATGCCGAAACGTTCTATTAGTGAAGTAGGAACCACTCCTCTTTCCCGGAAACAGGAGTCAGGTGCGTTCCAAGCTTGGGCAGGTCGGGTGTCTCAAGCGGTAACGATGTTGTAACGGTCCGACACTATACTAAAAGCATCAGATGGGGACCCCAACTCCATTCATTCATCCAGCAGGCTTACGGGCATGCTGTGAATGCTGCTTAACGCTATTCACTCTGCAACAATTGGACACCGGCGATGATGATAATTCAGACTCCACAATTCGAGCAATTTGAGCCAGTGCCTGTAGAAGGCCAGGCTCCGACGAAACAAGTATCGGCAATCGAAACTAAGAACGATCAAGTAACATCCGAAAATGTAACTACAGTAGTAAAAGATGAACTCGTTGAATGGTGGGCCATTCTATAGCGTAACACCTGAAGGTGGAACGCTCTTGCGCTCTTGAAGCTGCTCCTGGAAGGCGGTGAAGAAATCGCTGTTGAGGGAGCCCGTGGTTTTCTTTGTGACATGAAGAACGCAAGTTGGCAAACGGTTTCCGCGTGCAACAGAATCTGGAACTGCTATTGCAGTGCGCGTTAGTTCGTGGTCGAATCCTTCCGATTCGAATATACATGTTTTAGTGAAAAACTTGAGCAGTTCAATGTGATCGCGGCATCGGTCTTAGCTAGATTTTGACCAATTGATCAATCAGCATGCTTTGGTAACCGAGGTTGCTCACCTTTAGCTTCACCTAATACTTTCAACGTGAAACGTGAGTTGTAGACCT
>CAYTDR010000146.1:2031-11980 GCA_964436185.1 uncultured Candidatus Obscuribacterales bacterium
GTGCATCTTCGCTCGTGATGCGCGGGCGGATTGGCTCCATTTGCCCAGCCAGGAAGCCGCTCCAAACTGCCTGATGCTAGAGATGCTAGTGGCCGATCGGCTTTATTTGCGCCAGCCAGGCAAGCGCACCCGTATTACTTTCAACAGATGCTAGTAGCCGATCAAAACTGATTGTAGTCGACTGTGGTTAATAGCAGAATGGGCGTTGTGGTTTGCGTCAGTGCCCAGGAATCCGCAATACTTACTTATATAGTCAGCGATGCGCGTTGCGAATTGGCATTATATTTGGAACAAATGTCGGAGGTTTGATCTATACAAGCTTCTAGCTGCGTTGCGTGTCGCGGCTTGGTATTGGCTGATCCCAAATTCAGCAAGTCAGTCTCGATGATTGGTATCAAATGGAAAATTCCTCTGTACCTTTCTCGTGGGGCAGCTGGAGCCAATTCTATCGACGTGCTTCTTGATCAGCTATCGTGTCAGGAAAATTCCACAAGTCTGTGGTTCAATTGATTCGAATGTATAGGAACGAATGAAAACGCACGGTCGTCCGATGAAATCGCACCGACCAGACCTCGGCTTGCAGAGCGTTTCTTGCTCGTTCATTCCTTAGTCCATCAAGCAATGCCATCACCCGTGATGCGACTCTGAAAAACATTTCTTGTCCAAATAAGCCAGCTTTCGTATAAATACTAGTATCAAGATGGTATCTGATACGGTACTAACCCTCAAGTCTAAGTACACCTGATACGGTACTACTAACCCTCAGCAAGTTCACCTTTTGAGATAGTGTTCTTCGACCGCGTATTGTCGGCGAGACGCAGTACTTTTGCACCCGCACTGATGTGCGGCGATCGTCTGCGCCTATACGCAAATGTCCATTTGACGAATAAGGAGATGATCATGAGTGACTCTAGACACCAATTGAACGATGGCGGAATGCAGAGTTCAACAAACGAAGGTTTTCCCCTCGGAAATGAACAGCTCAACGATATTCAAGCTGCAAAGTTGATTTATGATAACTTTCCCCGAATTGATACCAACGCAAACGGCTTTTTGTCTGATACCGAGCTACTGAATCAGCTTTCTAAGTCCGCATTCGGCACGAAAGAGTATCTCAGCTCATACTCATTTCGAAAGAACCTTGGAGCTGTTGAGGGACTTAGTAATGATGAGTACGGATTTGAAAATGATGGAATTTCAAGAAAAGATCTCTCCAAGTACCTCTCTCTCTCAAAA
The DNA here is from genome assembly GCA_964436185.1 of uncultured Candidatus Obscuribacterales bacterium. Taxonomy (GTDB): domain Bacteria; phylum Cyanobacteriota; class Vampirovibrionia; order Obscuribacterales; family Obscuribacteraceae; genus CAYTDR01. The sequence goes on from CAYTDR010000146.1 coordinate 3,268, forward strand.
ACAGAACAAGTCCGCCGATCGGTGCAAGATAGCGTCAGCGCATCACCTTTCGAACTTCCGAATCTGACTTTCTACAACAGTCCTATAGTTGGAGCTGCAGCCTCTATCAGAAACGCTACATACAAAGATTCATTGGTCGATACGGGCACCGATGAAGATACCATTAATACCACTCTGAAAGATCTCAGCCAGGCTCAGAGAGCGCGTTTAGTAGACTTTTATCCTAAACAATATGGAGTCAATCTTACGACGGAGCTGGAATCGGAAATGTCGGGATCGCAACTTGATCATACCCTCAATCTACTTTTCCGCGAGGACAATCGAGCCAACGACGCAGGTTTCATTCATGAACTTCTTGTTGAAAATCAAGAGTGGCTAGGAAGATCCAGGCAAGCGATTGCCAAGGGTGTTCGAGACAAGCTGTCATCAATGTCTTCTGAGCAGATTGAATCGGCAAAGAGTGATTACGGACACCTTTACAATGTTGGTCTCGGTACGGCAATCGTCAAACAAGGTCGTTTTGATAAACATACGAATGCTGCCATCGAGATTTATTTGAAGGGTGCGGACAAGCGAACTTCCGACGATGTATTAAAGTTAGCATCAATCGCCATTCAGGCAAAAAGCCTGGAAATGTTCGAAGAAGCGATGCGTGGTTCTTCCGACGAAGCGCGCAAAGAGTTTTTCGACCATGGTGGAGAAGAGAAGCTTAAAGAGGCATTTGGAGGGAAGTGGAGGAATCTGCTGCAGTATCTAACCATAGGGCTAGTTCCTCTTGCACCACTTTCTTTGATGCCTCAGGGCAATGTCTCGAATGCGGAGTTGAATAAAGCAAAAGACGTGGCGGAGAATGGAAAGTTGAGCGCCTCGACTCTGGTCGATGCCAGTACTACCTGGTTTGGTGACAACGAAAAAGCCATCGAGCAAACCATTGGCCAGATGTCGGACGAAGATCGAAATCGGTATCTGCGCGGTCGCGATCTTCTAGATAATAAATCGACAGATTTCAAACCGTCCGCGGACGAGCAAAAAGCGATCCGCTTCTACGACGGACTTCACAAAGCCCTGCAAACCGGTGGTAATGCTACCGAAATGTTGATGTGGGAAGATCAGATCGCTCACAAAGGTGGCACGCTGGTAACCCAATTGGGACGCCACAATCACTTCTTCCAGGACTCTGCTATGGATGATGTGCTGAAGACAATTGAAAACGTGAACAAGGATGACTGGGAGCGACTGGCTAAAGACGAAAAATATCACACTCAAGTAGTAGATGTTCTCAAGACTTTTTTGAGCACCAGCGAGCTGAAGCGAGCGACGGATCTCATCGATCGCGTTAAAGGGTTCGATAATTTCGCTGAGAAGCAGGACAATGGTAGAAGAAGCATTGTTGATTCCATCAATGATAATCGTCATCGCGGCTTCCTGTGGCTGAACACGAAAGAGGACAATATCTGGTCAGCTATAGAAAATATGACCAAGGAGGAGCAGAAACAGTATAGGGAGAGCGAGTCCTTTAGACGTTCCGTAGATGATTCCGTTAAGGCGAGCCTGGGGAGCGGTGCGGAGCAGGAGGTTGCTTTCGATATGCTTGAACAGATCAAGAAGGGCGATTCTCCTAAGCGATCTATTGTTGATCAGATCATTATAGAAGGTAATCACTGGTTCCCCGATAGAGGAAAGGTGCTGCGAGAAGTTGAGAAGGAGTTTCGCAATCGACCAGAGACTCTGAATCGCATTCGCAGTCCTCGCAGCCAAGAAGATCTGCACTTCTCACAGCGGTTTTTGGCTAATTTGAGAAACGTGATGGGCCCCTTAGAATTCGCATCTTCTTCTTCACAATTACTTAGTGAAGGTTCTTTCCCCCTTGCCGCTCACATCGAAGCGAACAGCTCCATATTCGGTGTTGATGAAAGGGGCGTTCTCAAAGGAATGGCTGGCAGTAACAATCTTGGGCAAAGAAGAGATCTTTCAGACAGACCCGAGGTCAAGCAGTATGTTAATTCAGCGTTCAACGACAGTGAAGCTCAGCTAGGGCAAGTAGTAATGCGGCAAGGTGCATTCCGCCCTGAAGATCATTTGCGCGCTTTTGCTCTTGGAGTTGGAGCCAGCGCGGAGGAGACGATGTCCATGCTTTCCTCGATGAATCCGCAGGAACGTGAGCATATGGTCAGAGCATATTCTGTAAAATAATAGAGTAATGCCACCGCGGATTTTCTCAATCAGCTCGACTCCAGTAAAAGAAATGGAGCGGAGCTCCTCCTGGAAACAAATAAGAAGGCCACCGGTGACTATATATCTGACGCGGTGGATGCACATTCTCGCTCGAGAGATGGTCTTGGTAAAGCACTTGTAGACGCGGGTTGGGACGGAACTGGTTTCCAATCCGACCAGGCTCTCAACGATCTTTTGACGGATGCAGCTCAAGGTCCTGAAGCGCAAGCTGACCTAACAACACTGCGCCGCAATCTATTCGCTAATCTCGAGAACTTTGGAGAATCCAAAGAGTCTCTCGCTGATGTCGCCACTGATGTAGGAATTGCCATTGCAGCAATTGCTGGTTCGGTCGTCACTGCTGGTGGCAGCCTCTCACTGCTCGCCAAAGCTAGCATCGCGGGAACTATGGCGGCAGCCTTCAAAGTTAGCGGAAAAGCTGCGGTTATGGGCTCTGACTACGACTGGACCGCAGGACAGGTTGCCTCTGATGGTGGTCGTGGCTTCGTATACGGTTTCACAGCGTTCATCGGACCGACTGAGATAGGCAAATTGCTTGGTGTTGGAAGTAACGTAGGTACTGCTGCTTCCAACTCAGCTATCAAACAAATGGTGCTCCTGGCCCAACAGGGTGGATCGCAACTCATAAAAGAGGGTTCTGAGGAAGTCATCGAGCAAGGCTTTATTACAATGATGCGTCAGGCGATTCTTTCCGGATCCATGCGCGTTCCGTTTGACTCCGTCAACGCACTTGCCTCTCAGGTTGCCACAAAGGGCAATGAGGAAGCCGTGAAAATGGTGCTGCAAATCAGCCTCGCTAAAGCGGTAGAGCAACAGGCGGCAAACACTGCCGTCAATCTTGCAACCGAATACGGTGTTACCGCCGCATCAGGTGCTCTAGGTGGTGGCAGCGCTGGATTTGTAAATGGTGTCTCGAGATGGGACAGCTCGAAACCAATCGATGAAAATCTCGAGCAGGTGGCAGGAACGACGGCGACGTCGGCCGCAATTGGTGCCGTCAGCGCGACTGCCTTTAAAGTTGGCTATCATGGCGTCGAAAGTGCCGTTAATTATGTAATGCCTAAAGCGCCTCCTTCTCCAGACCAATACCTGGTAGATAACGTTTCGCGATTGGGCCGCTTCAACATCGGGGAGAGCGAGCTGGCACTGGGAGCCTCAAAAAATGCACCAGCTGAAGTGATGGCCGTCAAGCTCGAGCAAGCAGTCCAGGTGCTGGATGATGCAGGCAATGTGAAAATGCAAGGGATTGCCGGAGACTGGATGGTGATCAGCGCTCGAGGACAAAAGTCCTTCGTGCCTGACGACATATTCAGAAAATATTTCTCCGCTGCTGACGAAATTGGTAGCACCGAAATCATGAGAGGTGTTCAGCCTGTTGCTCTTGCTTCCGGAGGCATTGAGCAAGCCGTCGTCAGTCAAATAGTGCCGGAAGCGCGGCAATTTGTCTCCGACAATGTTGATCGCATCGGCAAGTTCACCAAGCGCCCAGTGCAGCTCAAGGCAGTACAGACCCATGAAGCGACGACCATTAACACATTGGAAGGCCCAGTGAAGGCAGAGCCCGGGGACTGGATCATGACTGGAGTGAAAGGCGAGCAGTGGCCAGTCAAACCTGACTACTTCGCCACCGCCTATGATCCCGTATTGGGGGCCGAAAACATATTTCAGAAGAAGCCACTAGAAGTGATGGCAGTGCAGATAGACCGGTCAATGCAGATATTGGATGACGCCGGCAAGGTGAAATTCCAGGGCAAGCCCGGAGACTGGATGATAGTCGGTAAAGAAGGACCTAAGTATTTCGTAGACGATGAAATATTCCGTCAAACGCATCTGGCTTCAGACGCGATCGGTCAGACGGAGATGACTGCAGTAAGGACCGCTGGCAGCACAGCAGCAGCTAATGCGGCTGATCGGAGTCCCGTCCCTGGCGGCGGTACAGCGGAGAGACGGATAATCAGCCAGGTCGTGCCTGAAGCGAGGCAGTTTGTCACAGACAATGTGGATCGCGTCGGAAAGTTCACTAAGCGTCCCGTGCAGCTCAAGGCAGTTCAGACCCATGAAGCGATGACGGTTAACACCTTGGAAGGTCCAGTGAAAGCCGAGCCTGGTGACTGGATCATGACTGGAGTGAAAGGCGAGAATTGGCCGGTTAAGCCCGATTACTTCGCCACGGCCTATGACCCCGTACCGGGAGCCGAAAACATATTCCAGAAGAAGCCACTAGAGGTGATGGCGGTGCAGATCAACAGGTCCTTGGAGATACTGGATGATGCCGGTAAGGTGAAATTCCAGGGCAAAGCCGGAGACTGGATGGTCGTCGGTAAGGAAGGACCTAAATATTTCGTGGACGATGAAATATTCCGACAAACACATTCGGCTTCCGACTCGATCGCAGAAGTAGGACTGGAGGTCAAACTACCCACGCCGATCATCAACGAGGCTGCAGACCAAGTCGCCGACAAAGTCCTCGATGAGGTTGCACGAGCAAATCAGCTTCCGGCGCGAACCGGGCAGACGCTAATTGAGGCCCTCAAATCGGAAGCAGGGCCGCATGACTATATAGTCCATGGAGTCTTTGAGTTGAAAAACGCTCAGGAGATTAGGGAGCTAGCGCTGCATTATTATGCAGTAGCCCCTAACTTGGCATATCGAAATCTTAATTTCGCCCTGTGGTCTGAACGGATCTACCCCGGGACGGCAGAATATTGGCAGACAGCGATGGAGGAGTTACAGCGTATGCATAATCAATAATTAGGAGGTCGGTCTTGGATAGCGCACCGCTCCTGATGCAACTTCCAATGTGAAGACGCCATCATTAGCCCGCATCTGTTTGACAACGGCATTGAATGCGTAACAGAGCGATCCGTTATCCAAGACCCGAATCTCGCTCTCTGTGGAACTTTCCAACAGTCCCGACAGAGCCGTCGCTATCTCTTTCTCTTCGTCCCGATTGGCATCGAGCCGGACAAAGATTGGAGTGTATTTCGAAACGCCATCTATGGTTTTACGAATAGGATGAGTTGCGATTGCGTGCTTTGGAATGTCGATGGGCATATTGGTTCCGATTCTACAAGCATAGGGTATGACCGTAAAGCTCTAACTAAATATAGAGTATGAGAGGTGATCGCACCAATTATTGATTAATCGATAAAACTGAGATGGAACAGGCTCAATTGGTCTTTCTTGCGGATAGGAAGCGGAGCTTCAGCTATTTGGGCACTTCCTCCTCACTTAATGAATATATTCAAACCATATCCAATTGGTTCCCGTCCGAAATTCCTAATAGACAAGGGAAAGCGGCGCTTTGAAAATTCAGCGGCAACGTTCGCCGAGAAGCAAGCTATCAATTATGAAGTGACGGTTTAGATACCAGGGCTAGTGCTTCTGGGATTGTTCGATTCAATACCAACATGACATGTTCTAGCTATGGCTGGAGGTCGATGGGGTTGGGGGTCTTCCCCTGAAACGAGCAGGGCGTAGCGGAAATCTATGTGCAATTTCCCGATATGAGGATGAGAACGTGGTTGACGTAGTAAAAGAAATAATTCCAAAACCAGGACTGTATGAGTGTTCTCCATGCGAAATGATATTTCGATATACGAAAGGAGATTTGGTCTGTCCGAATTGTGGAAATAAAGACGAGACTGAACTGGTGGCTATAGATGTAAATACGCCCAGAGAAGAGGACCTGATGAAGACCAAGGATGACTTTCCTGGCGGTTAACCCTTTGCACCGACCGATATAGACCGGTCGTAGAATACGCAAGATACTGCATCACTGAACGCTCACGCATAAAGTGGTGCAGTTTTCTTTTGGCAAAAGAACGATGGGCGAGACACTGAGAGCCGCAGAAATAGCTCATCTTTCGGCGGGCGAATAGTGTTTGGACAAAACCTCGGACTTCATCGGTAGAATTCGATTCAGAAGAATAGCGCCGGGACTGCAATGTAGCATCTCAGGACTTGACGAGCCAGTGACAGATATCTGCCGGATTCGGTCAAATCGCGGCTCACGAATCATTGAATCAAGGACCGTGCGCTATGAAAACTGAGTAGGCTCATTTCGCAACCGAGGCAGGAAAAGCACCTTCGCGAGAGAATACACTCGACGCTACGGACTGAACATTGTCAAACTCCAGGTCGTGCATGGGTCCCCGAAAGTAGATAGTCCCCGAGAGACTGTGATCAACAGGTGATTTCCTTTACCTGAAAGAACAGTCGAGCAATGAAGATGGAGAATGACAGTGTTTCATTTGCGGCTCAAAAATCCCTCCGGTAAAAGCTCTTTTGTATCGGGTGCCAAAATTCTCCTTATGGTGCTTCTGACGGTCGGAAGTCTCGCCGCATGCCAGACACACAAGGCCTCGAAAATGCTCTATTGGGGTTGCGTACCCACTGAAGAAGGGCTCCGATACTTGAAACAAGCAGGAGTGAAGTGTGTCGTCAACTTCCGCACCAACGGCGAAGTGAAAAAGACTAAGCTGGCAGAAGAGCTTGGGTTGCATTTCTATCACATCCAAACAGGAGTGTTCAAGACCCCGGAAGAAAAGGATTTGCGCAAATACTTGACGATCCTTTGTGATCCTAAGAATCAGCCGGCGTATGTTTGCTGCAACATAGGAATCGATAGAACATCTTATTATGTCGCCGCATACCGAGTCGCGATGGAAGGCTGGACGGTAGAGCAAGCGAGCAACGAGATGATTGCCCATAAGGTCAAGCAGTGGTGGCCGACATTTGTCCAATACAAAGATTCGCTGAGAACGCATGAACCGTTTATGCGTCGTCTTGTTCGAGAGCTTGGCTACGAAGTAGGAACACATGCAGATATTTGCAGTACTTGCCCCTGCAGCAAAGAAGAAATGGCTGATATGGCCAAAATGGCACAGGAATTGCAATGTAAGAAGTCAGACGGAGAGGGACTTTCGTCAAGCACTGAGAAACTTTTGCAGTCTCAACCGGCCCTGCTCCACGCAGGTAGCGGTTTCAAAGGAATGGAGTAGTTAACATGATCGATAAAATCGCCTCACTTGTAACGTTGACGGCAATCATTGCGTTCTCGTCAAGCGGCTCCGAGACGGGGCAAGCAAGAGAAGGTCACAAACTAGTAGAGCAGAAACTATCTTACTGGGACAAGCGAACGGTGTCATATTTGTCCGACCAACTCGAGCAATGTCTCGATAGTGAGTCTAATGCAGCGAAGTCTAAGCAGCGAAAAGCGAAGGCATTTCCCAACTCTCTGGAACAACGAGCAAAAGATCTTCAAGAGGAGCTAGCCATCGACCTTTCAGATCGACGTCTCGGAAAAGAGTACAAGGACAAACTAGCAAAAGATCTTCCCGACCTGGAGCGCAGACAAAATGAGTTGTCCTCCAAATTGGCGACTAGCAAGACTGATCCAACGAAGTTCGAAGAAGAGCTAGACTTGCTTGAGCGTGACCTTCAAAGCGATTTGATCGGTTGGAGCAAAATAAAGGACGTAGGACCGCTGAATGTGATCGTTTGGAGAATCCGCGCGAAGATAAATGAAGGCACTCGCGATGGGAGGCTGTCCGAAGGAGAGATCGCGAATGCCAACCGTGAACTTGTACGAGTTCGAGAGCTGCAAGATAGATGGTCGACAGACAATGGACGTGTTCGAGAATGGGAGTGGAAAACCCTGCGCTTGCTTGCTATTCAACTCGAAGACATAGTCGCTTATCAATTGGCGAACAGCATTGCCTCTGACAAGTCGGAAGCGAAGGTGAGCACATCAAGTCGAGAAAACCCCAAATGCCTCTGGTATCCAAGTCGGCATGGCGGTTATTTTGACGCCAGCGGAAACGTGAATGGAAGCATTCTCGGCAACGAGCTATGCAGATACGGAGGGCAAATGGCGGATGGTTCGCCGGCACCAAAAACTGCCCAAGTGAAAGTCGATTCGCATGGGCACCTTATGTAGTACCACAATAAAAGGAACGAGACAATCCTGCCTCGTTCCTGATGTCTTTAAGAGAACTTTGCTCAGCCCGGTTGACGCTGAGAAGAATTCAAAACTGGCGGCAATTGCTGTTTCAGAAGATCTTGGAGGAGCGAAGATCTGACAGGTTGGTCGGAATTGGTACGACCGAGCCTTGCAGCGTGAGTGTAGACTGATCTTGACAGTCCTACGAAGATCGGATGAAAACCGTAGCTCAGCATTTCCGAGTATGTTCTTTCTGTGGTCCAATCCGATGTTTCCAGGCGATATATTGCCACCATGGTTCCGGTTCTATCTTTACCTTGGCGGCAATGGACGAACATCGGAAGCATGGCTTCGTCTTTGTAAATTGATCTGAACTTTTCGATCTGTGCTTGGGAAGCAATACCAAAGGGGCTCATCGGAATGCTCACGTAATGGAGACCCAGGCGTTCTGCCTCGGCCTTCTCTCTGATTATGTCATTTCGACCATCTCTCAGGTTCACAATCGTTTTGACACCAGCGGCTTTAAGCACTTCG
>CAYTDR010000147.1:0-11963 GCA_964436185.1 uncultured Candidatus Obscuribacterales bacterium
TATCGAGGACGTCCTCATCTTGTTTCAGTTCTTTTTTACCGCACTTCTCACAGCTCTCCGGCGCTTCTTCGAAAGCGTCTTCGTGTCCGCAGGCTTCGCATGCCCAGACAGGAATTCTGTGTCCCCACCAGAGCTGGCGGCTGATGTTCCAGTCTCGAATGTTTCTCATCCAATCCAAATATGTTGCTGCATATCGCGTTGGGATAAACTGAACTCGTTCTTCCTCAACCGCTTGAATGGCTGGCTGAGCCAGATCCTTCATACGCAGATACCATTGATCGGAAAGATAAGGTTCGACGACGGTGCTGCACCGCTCGCAGTGCCCGACACCATGGGTGTAGTCATCGACCGCCTCGAGCAGTCCGGCTTCTTTCAACTGTTCAACGGTGCTCTTGCGAACCTCGAAACGATCCTTCTTGTGAAATTGCGCAGGAACGTACTCATTGGCGATCAGTTTGCCATGCTCGTCGATTACCACCGGTGCAGGCAGTTCGTGTCTGCTGCCCACCTCCCAGTCGTTGGCATCGTGGGCCGGCGTGATCTTGAGCGCCCCCGTCCCGAACTCTCGGTCTACGTACTCGTCTGCAATCACCGGCAACTCGCGGTTCGTCAAGGGCAAGCGAACCGTCTTCCCGATGGATCCTTTATATCGTTCATCTTCCGGGTGCACTGCGACTGCTACGTCTCCGTACATCGTCTCCGGTCTCGTGGTCGCCACTGTGAGAGAGCCTGAGCCATCTGCAAGCGGATAAGAGATTTTATAGAGATGACCCTTGGTGTCTTCATGCTCGACTTCCAAATCCGAGAGACTGGTGAGACAGCGCGGGCACCAGTTGGTTATGCGGTTGCCACGATAAATGAGTCCATCTTTGTAAAGTCGAACAAAGGCTGTATAGATCGAAATGACATAGTCCTCGTCCATGGTGAACGCGGGTCTGTCCCAGGCAAAGCTCACTCCCAGCCGCTTATATTGGACCATGATCTGATCGCCATACTGCTTGCGCCAGACCCAGACATGTTCGATGAACTTTTCTCGGCCAATGTTGTGGCGGCTGTAAGGTCGGCGCTCAGAGGCGTCGAGCGTTTTCATGAGCTCGTCGTGCTCTTTCTTCAGCTTGCGATCGACAACCATCTGTGTCGATATTCCGGCGTGATCGGGGCCCGGCTGCCAGAGAACGTTGTAACCTTGCATTCTCTTAAGGCGGGTCAAAATGTCTTGCAGTGTGCCATTTAGAGCATGGCCCATGTGCAGGTTGCCTGTGATATTGGGTGGTGGCAACGCGATTGAATAGTTGGGCTTCTCCGCCTCTACTGTCAAATCGAACAGCTTGTGCTCGAACCAATGATTCGTCCACTTGGCCTCGATTTCGCCGGGCGCGTATGGACCGGACTTCAAGGAAGTCTCATGAGGTTCACTTGTGGATTTTGATGGGCTTAGGTTTGGCATGATTGCGGTTGCTCGGGGCGTGTGCAGATGTCTGAAATTCTTTCCGTTCCCTAAAAGGGCAGTTTGGCTAGCTTTCGAGCGAAATGTGCCGATCGAGAGCGCTGACAAACCAGTCCGGATAAGCTTAACGGGCGGATTTATGAGCTCTTGAGAGCCGAAGCTGCGATTATAGCTATCTTTCGTGCTTCTGAGCAACTGCTCTCAAATTGTGTGATGACATTATCAGGTTCGCAAACGTATATATTGAACGAGAAATTCTTCCCCCTGATGTTAGAATCAGCCAGTCGCGTGGCTTGTAAGTCTTCTTGACTACCGGGCCAGTCCAACAATCCGTTATAGGGTGCTTTCTTCCATGATTTCAAGTAATGACTTTAGACCAGGTATAACGATTCAACACAACAACGGTGTATGGCAAATAGTAGAGTCAATGCACGTTAAGCCAGGCAAAGGTTCCGCTTTCGTCCGCACGAAACTAAAAAACGTCGAGACAGGAAACGTCCTTGAGGCAACTTTCCGGGCTGGTGAAAAAGTGGCATCTGCTGTCGTAGAAAAAGACGAAATGCAGTTCCTTTTCAAGTCCGGTGAAAACTTCACCATGATGGACTCAGTCAACTTTGAGCAGCTAGAAATTGAAGCTGGCAGACTCGGCAACGTAGCTGAGTTTCTTAAAGAAGGTCTAGAGGGAATCACCGTACTCCGGTATGATGGTCGAGTTATAGGCGTCGAGCTGCCAACAACCGTAGTGCTCGAAATCTCTGAATGTGCACCTGATGAAAGAGGTGATACCAGTTCTGGTGGTGGTAAACCCGCCACATTGGAAACTGGTGCCGTAATAACAGTTCCGTTCCACATCAAAGTGGGCGATGTTGTGAAAGTGGATACCCGCACACGCAAGTACGTAACGAGGGTCTAATCAGTCCGTGAAGATCGATCTCGAGCAAATTCGTGAACTCCTATCGGTGGTGGGCGCCACCGACATCACCGAGCTGACGATTGAATTCGGTGATCAACGAATCACCGTCAAAAAATCTCCGCCTGTATTGCCTGCAGAACCATCCAGTAAGCCGATTGCGGTAAAGACTGAGATCGTGCGCGAAACGGTTGATACAAGTCAACACTCCGCGCCTGCAAAGGCTCTAGTTGCCGTAGAAAACCATCCTGCGCCTGTGTCTCTTGCAGCTACGCAGCCTATGCAAGCGATCACCGCACTGCCTCCACCGACAGCAGGAGGAACCAATGGTTTCATCGAGATAACATCTCCGATGGTTGGCACCTTCTATAGCTCACCGTCGCCAGACAAACCGCCGTTTGTGAATGTCGGCGATCATGTCAAGATTGGCGATACGGTATGCATCATAGAGGCGATGAAGTTGATGAACGACATGCCTGCCGAAGTAACCGGCAAAATTGTGCGTGTCATGGTTGAAAATGGAACCACCGTTGAATATGGACAACCTCTATTCCTCGTTGACCCCAGAGGATAATTCCTAGAGGATATTGATCGCATGCGACAAGTTTGGCCAATTGAGCGGAACGAAGCGCGGTCTTCCGGCCCGCTTCAATTGCGATACCACAATTCGGGTCAGTTAAGCAATATGGAGCGTGGGTATGCAGCCAGCTTCAATCGGGAGAGTTCTCGATGATCGAAAAGGTATTAATTGCCAATAGAGGGGAGATCGCACTTCGTGTGATTCGAGCCTGCAGAGAGCTCGGTATTCCTACGGTGGCAGTCTATTCCCAGGCGGATGCCGACTCACTGCACGTGAAACTTGCAGATGAGCAATTCTGTATTGGTCCTCCTCCTTCCCAGCGAAGCTATTTGCACATTCCAGCCATCATCAGCACCGCGGTTGTTACAGGAGCTGATGCAATTCATCCTGGCTACGGCTTCCTCGCTGAAAATGCACACTTCGCTGAGATCTGCACCGATCATCGCATCAAATTCATCGGTCCCTCGGTACATGCCATCAACACCATGGGCGACAAATCGACTGCTCGCGAGACAATGCGCAAAGCAGGCGTGCCGGTCGTTCCCGGTAGCGCCGGCCTTGTTAATAGCGAAGTCGAAGCATTTCGCATTGCCAAGGAGATCGGATTCCCCGTGATCGTCAAGGCCACCGCGGGTGGTGGCGGACGAGGAATGAGAATCGCGCAGAACTCTCAACAACTGGGTGCTGCTCTAAACTCCGCCCGTAGCGAAGCTTCTGCTGCATTCGGCGACGGTGGCGTATATCTGGAAAAATATTTGAAGCCGATACGCCATATCGAAATTCAGATCATGGCAGACAGCTACGGCAACTGCATCCACCTTGGAGAGCGGGACTGCTCAGTGCAACGTCGTCATCAGAAGCTGATCGAAGAGTGCCCGAGCCCTGCTCTGACACCCGCGATGCGCCAGAAGATGGGCGAAGCGGCAGTTCGGGCCGCCAAGGAGATCAACTACGAAGGCGCTGGCACAGTTGAATTTATTTTGTCCGGTAATGAGTTCTACTTCATGGAAATGAATACGAGAATTCAGGTGGAGCATCCAATCACGGAAGCCTGTACTGGTATCGATCTGATCAAAGAACAGATTCGCATCGCAGGAGGCGAGCGCTTGAGCTTACGCCAAGAGGACGTTCGTTTCTTAGGACATGCAATAGAGTGCCGCATCAACGCCGAGGACTCGGAACGCAGTTTCCTTCCATCGCCTGGTCGGATAGAAGGCTACATCGCGCCAGGAGGACCCGGCGTGCGCGTGGACAGCCATTGCTATCCTGGTTATGCAATTCCTCCGTTCTATGATTCCCTGGTTGGCAAGCTGATTGTCTGGGGTCGCGACCGTGAAGAAGCGATTCAGCGCATGCAGAGAGCGCTTGACGAGTACGCCATCACCGGAATTAAAACGACAATTCCGTTCCATCAAAAAGTACTCAAGCATCACATATTCCAGGCCGGAGAAGTGACAACCGACTTCGTCGAGACCTACATGACCCCGACCAAGGTCAAGTAGCCTTTTCAAGAAGCTGCTCGAAACGTCCTGGCCGCCTGAAGAATCAATCTTGGGTGAACTGTTATAAAAGACTTCTAGCAATCTGTTTCAGTTTCAGCAGGAAAGCAGCAAATTGCTTATAATAGTCAATCTGTGAACTCGCAAGGGTTCAATTTTGGCTCTGTAGCTCAATGGTGGAGCAAGCGACTCATAATCGCCAGGTTACAGGTTCGAATCCTGTCGGAGCCACTCTTAAATTCTGTTTGACCTATCTGTCGCGAGTTTATTTCATATTCTGCGATGCGATGCACCTGCACGAATCACTCTGAGTAATGAAAGACCCAATCAAGTTAGCCCTCAGTGATTTAGCGGTTCTCCAATTTGAAAATTTAGAGTTGCTTGTACATCACCTTTGGATTTACGGCCATAACGAAATCTACATTGCAGGCTCGTTTGTTTCAGATAAGGAATTTCCTCGCGATATCGATGGCTACTTTGAGTGTGACATGCTGCTGTATGCGAAAGGCAAAATCATTAGAGAACTCGTCAATTCCTGATGAGGCCTGGAGAAATATAGGCCACATGAAAGCAAAATACGATGTCGAGCTATTTCCTTACTACGGAGCAGATCGGAATCGAAATCTCGGTCTACAAACGACTTGTTGATGGAGACATTTCTGTACTGAAAGAATTTGATTCGTTTGGAAAAATGCTGATCGGGTTGAGAATTCTCCATAACGTACTAAGCTAAAACACTTTGAGGATGCTCGAACTCTCGCGTCCCGAATTTCGATTCTCGACAATGAGATTCAAATCTATCCGCGAAAATCGAACCGGGCCGGATTCACGATCGACCATTATGTCAATGAACTCTACTTTGAGCAGCAATACATACGTGTTCCACGTGATTGTCTGCAGTCCATTGAGGACAGCGACCTGTGTTGGTAGCAATCGAAGTTAAATACTAAAGCCGTCGATCATGGGTCCATCAGTACGCTGCAGCTTGTAGCCGGCTCAAGTAACATCCTCCGACGAGGCTAGAACTTTGACAAATTACGAGCCAACACATTATCATTTATCTGGGATATTTGTCGAGCGGCGCGCCGGTCGTTGGATTTAATCGGCGGAAGTACGCATCATCCGGTCGGAATGGCTGAGGACCCGGATTGCTGAAGTTACCGAGCATCGGTCCGGTGACCACGGGCGTATGTAAGATCCGATTGTTGGCAGCCGCGTCGGGGCTCCCGAGCCGCTTTGCTCTGTTAAACGCATTTGTCGCTTGGGCCGTTCGACCCAACTTTGAGTAGGTGGACCCTAAACTGTTCCAGTAGTTAGCGTTAGTCGGCGCCTGTTGAGTTGCATGTTCAAATGCTGCTGCTGCGCCGGCATAGTCCTCCAGTTCAATGTCGGTCCAGGCTAGCGCGTTCCATGCTTGCGGCCATACGGGCTTGAGTGTCAGCGCTCGTTGAAAGGCTGACTTCGCGTCGGCAGGCTTCCCCATCCCTATACCGTGTTCCTTGCTTCCGTAAGTCGTGCCCAGATGATACCAGGGCATCGGATCTTTAGGTCGTGCCTTGGCCCATGCATTCAGGTAGGGCACCAACTGGGTCCAATTTCGTGCACGAAAAAATACCATCGCCTGATCCGAGGAAAAACTCTGTTGGCAGTATGCTGGGTCACCGTATCCAATACCAAGGGCTGCGAGAATCAAAAAGGTATTTGTGATGTATGATTTCATCTCTGGGTCTCCGCTAATCCGTTATCTCATGTAGTTTCGGCTGTCATCCTGTTAGAGTCTTCGATTCGGCGACGATTAGATCCAAGAACACCTGACTGGCTGGGCTTAAGTTTGTATAGATTGCACCGGTTGTGACCATGATGCCATTGCCCGGAAGCGGGAATAACGCAACGCCGGAATCGTCTCCAACACCCAATCTCGGAAGGAGCGTTGCAAAGGTTCCCATTTTTACGAACTCGATCAGTGCATGCCCATCATCGAAATTGACGCCGATCTTGGGCTGAATTCCATGCTCTTCAAAATACTTTCCCAACATGCGGGTAGCAGATATTCGGGTTGTTGGAAGCGCCATTGGCAGATTTACCAGGTCTTCAATTTTGAGAGTCTTCTTGCGAGTAAGCTCATGATTCTTTGCCACTACGACAACAATCTCGTCGTGAAACAATTCCACTGACGAAAGTTCTGAATGGGTTGCGGGAAGAAAGCTGACTCCTAGATCGATTTTGCCGTCGATAATTCCCATTTCCATGTCTTCTGATGGTAATGCCATTACTGTCGTAAGGAGGAGCGGATGATCTACGCTGAACTTTGAAATCCAGCCAGTCAGAAGTCTGCTGCCGTAAAGCGGAAGGGCCGCCAGGCAGAGCTGTCCTCGCAAAAGCCCTTTGAGTGCATCGATTTCACGGCTTCCCTCCTCTATTGCCCTCACTGCCTGTAGTGCTCGCGCCTGGAAAATTTTTCCTGACTCGGTCAATCGCACGTTGCGGCCGACGCGGGCAAAAAGCTCGGTCCCCAGCTCTTCTTCCAGTTGATGAATCTGAACCGATAGCGTTGGCTGAGAGATGTAGAGAGACTCGGCTGCTTTTGTGAAGTTCGACAGCTCCGCCGCACGAATGAAGTATCTTAGATGCCGCAGTTCCAAGCGCGACTCCCTTTCTAAAAAAGCCATATTGAGTCTCTGGGGATGCCAACAACATATTGAGAATAGTAGTTAGCTTCTGACAAGACGTCTTGTGATTATAGGTGTTTCAAAGCATTTTTCGTATGTTTCGAAAGAGACAATAGGCTAGGTATGGAGCTTTGAGCTTTCCATAGGCAGCACCTATCGATCCCATCGGGAACAAATATTGGACCCCTCTGGGCGTCCGAGTTACATTAGGAATGTAAGCAATCACACCGATGCGCCACTCATTAAACCGCAGTCAGTGCGGGGGAGAGGCTGGTCTTTAGCAAATACTTCGAACGAGAGCCGGTTGGCGTTTCGTTTGGTGGCTGCATGCGCCGGGAGAATATCATGAATACCGCGTTAGACAAAAGAAATATAACAAGCTTTATTGGAGTTCGTACCAAAGAGAACTTTCTGGAAGTACTGCAAGGCAAGCCGAGTACCGGCAACGAACATAACACCGAGGCAGATGGTTCCGCGACTGAGCATGAACTTCCGACGAACGGCAAGCCCAAGAGGGCGTTCCTCAAGAAGCTCATAGTATCGGCACTCACGATTGGCTTGCTTGGAGTCGGTGGGTACTACGGCTACGGCGCTTTCAACCATCTCTCTACTCACGAAGAGACAGATGATGCATACGTAACTGGTCATCTTCACCAGGTTAGTACGCGCATAAACGCCACGGTTGAGAAAGTTCTGGTCGATGACAACGAGCACGTAAAGGAAGGCCAGATATTGGTGCTTCTCGACCCTCGCGACTTTCAAGTAAAGGCTAACCAGGCTCTTGCTAATCTCAGCCAGGCCGAGCGTCGCGCCAGTACCGCACAGACATCTATCGATTTCCAGGATACGACAGCTCACGGACAAGATACAAACGCCAAGGGCAGTATTGATAGCGCGATAGCGACTATTGCTAAGGCTAAGGCGGAAGTTCGCGAAGCGAAGGCCAACATTGAATCCACGCAAGCGATGTTATCCGCGAGAGATGCCGAGCTTATAAGAGCAGCTGCAGATTACAAACGTTTCTACGTTTTGGAGCAGGAAGGTGCAATAACCACGAGTCAGCGGGACGCTGCCAAGCGCGACTACCTTGTTGCGCTGGAAACTCGCAACTCACTACGCAACGATGTAACCAAGGCTGTCGAACGGTATGAGCAGACTCAGCAGACCGTGCTCACAAGCCAGGCTGATTTGACCAAAGCGGAAGCGCAAGTTCAGTTGGCTAAAGCCAGCAATGTTCAGACACGGGTCACTGAGCATCAGTTTCAAACCGACCTGGCGGCTGTTCAGTCTGCTAAGGCGGCCTTGAATGAAGCTCAGCTCAACCTCTCCTACACAAAGATTGTTGCGCCTACATCTGGAAGAGTCGGTAAGAAGACTGTTGAAGAGGGTCAGCGTGTAGAGCCAGGTCAACCGCTCCTGACGATCGTTTCCGATAATCCGTGGGTCGTTGCTAACTTCAAAGAAACTCAGCTGAAGAAGATGCATGCCGGACAGAAGGTTGAGATCAAAATCGACTCAGTTCCGGATCGCACATTTGAAGGCACTGTACAGAGTTTCTCACCCGCCTCCGGTGCTAGCTTCGCAGTTCTCCCCTCAGACAACGCGACCGGCAACTTCACCAAGATCGTTCAAAGAGTTCCCGTGAAAATCATATTCGACAATGATTCAGTACACGGTTTTGAAGATCGCCTGGTGCCGGGATTGTCAGTCATCACCAGCGTCGACCTGACACGTAGTATCGCAAGCAGTCAGATCATCGGTATGCGATAGCAACCATATGTGATTGAATTACTGAGGATTTTGAAATGAAAGGCTCCGAATTAGCGCTTAACGATGCAAGAATGCCGCAAACTCAAGTGAAACCCGCAGAAGACGCCGTCCCATTGAAGAACTGGATCGCTGTGATTGGTTCCGCAATCGGTGCCTTTATGGCGATTCTCGACATACAGATAACCGCATCTTCGCTGCGCGATATTCAAGGTGGTCTTGGAGCCAGCGTTGATGAAGGAAGCTGGATCTCAACCTCTTATCTTATCGCCGAAATCATAACTATACCCTTGACTGGCTGGCTCTCGCGTGTGTTTTCGCCGAGAATCTACATAGTTACTAATGCGATTTTATTCATCATCTTTTCGATTCTGTGCGGGATGTCACATGATCTGCAGACAATGATTATCCTGCGAGCATTGCAAGGTTTTACTGGTGGCATTCTGATACCAATGTGTTTTTCCACCATTCTCCAGATGCTTCCTCCATCCAAGCAGCCAATCGGTCTTGCAATATTCAGTCTCTCTGCCACATTCGCTCCGTCGATTGGACCTGCAATCGGCGGATATATTACCGATACGTTTAGCTGGCCCTATATCTTCTATCTGAATTTGATACCAGGCGCGATACTGATCGCGATGCTGATGTACTCTTTACCAAAATCAAAAATGCAGCTTGAGCTGCTTAAGAAGCACGATCTCATCGGTATCATCACGATGGCGGTGGGACTTAGCTCTCTAATCTATGTTCTGGAAGAGGGACAACGTAAGGATTGGTTCGGCTCCGATCTAATCAGAACTGCTGCCATTGTCGCTGGAATATCGCTGACCCTTTTCGTCATTCGCGAGCTGTTTGCTCGCTATCCCCTGGTAAATCTTCGATTGTTTGCTAGTAGAAACTTTGGCTGGGGTACCATGGCTTCCGTGGCACTGGGATTCGCGCTCTATGGCAGCGTATATCTGCTTCCTCTTTACTTGGCTATTGTTCATGGTTACAGTGCCGGGCAAATCGGGATGGTCTTAATGTGGTCTGGTCTGCCGCAATTACTCATCACGCCGTTCATTCCGTGGCTCATGAAGAAGGTCGATCCGCGATATCTGGTGATGTTTGGTTTCATGTTGTTCGGAGTAAGTTGCGGCATGAACGGTTTTATGAGCCACGACTATGCGGGCGATCAGTTGATCGCATCTATGGTGGTAAGAGCACTTGGACTGCCTTTCATTATCACACCGCTATCTGCAATAACCACCGCCGGAATTCAGAGTGATCAGATTGGAACTGCCTCATCCTTGTTCAACATGATGCGAAACCTCGGTGGTTCATTGGGGACTGCGTTAGCTTCGACTGTTGTCACCCAGCGCGAACAGTTCCACTCCTTCCGTATGCACGAGCGAATTACGGAATCTGATTTACCTGTTCATAACTGGATTTCTGATACTGCCAACTATTTCCATCACGCAGGTGCCAGCGCCTGGTCCGCACATCAACAGGCACTTCAAACCCTGGCGAATCAGGTAAGAAAAGAGGCTTTTATTATGGCATTCAATGATGCGTTTTTAGGTGTCGCGATTGTTTTATTTATCGGTGCTTTCGTGACCATACTAATGCGAAGACCACAGGGACAACTTCACATCGGTGAATAGGCTGGCTCCTCTAGCGATCTCCTCGTCAACCAATCCGCATTTTCTTCTATTGCATCAGCGAATTTGGCGTTGATTGATGTAAGGAGCGCAGGATCCTTGCTGCCGCATGCGCTCTTGAGTGTATCGATGTCGATGAGATAGCACGTTATTCCGTAGGATATTTTGGGGACCTCTTCAAAGCAGGAATGGACGTTCCGGCAATCATATCTCAAACTCAGAAACAAGGAAATTATGCTATTGAACAATTGATGCGCCAGCGCGAACACCAAAGAGGAACAATTTCATGACATTTAGTGTATCCGCAACCTTTACCCGTCCTGGTTCTCCAGATCCACACTCGGTTGAATTTCCCATCTTTGATGAATCCTCCTTCGACATGACAGAAGGACAAGAAGAGAGCGAAGACAACGTTAGAGTTTGGAATAGACTCTATCCGGAAGTCCTTAAGATTGAATCTCCCGTAGCATTGCCAGACGTACTCGGACAGGAAACAGGAAGTCCGACACCAATCCGATGCATCATGGTCGATATTTTCACTCGGACCAACCAGATTGGCGACCTGATATCTGGAATTAGACGCAGCAATCAGAGTAGTTTTGCGATCAACTATAGCTACAAGACAACGGAAGTTGTGTATCGCTGAACTGCAACCTGTAATTCGCTCTCGAATGACTGCGTTTCACGACGCGGCTCGCGCTCAATGCCGGCTATTTAAGCCATCTCCATTCAGTTAGTTCTGTATCTGACGCTCTTCGCGTTCGTGGCATGCGCAAGTCCTAACTCCGGATTGTGGATTATTTCGCTATTTTTGGACACGGATTGACGAATTTTATTCGAGTTCAAGAATGTAACCCACACCATGGACGGTATTGATAGGGCACTGCATATGCTCTGCCAACTTCTTTCGCAGGCGGGACATGTGTACGCGAACTGCCATTGTTGTTGTATCTGCGTCAAACATATAAAGCTGCTCCATTATCGCTTCAGCGCTGAACACTTGGCGTGGGTGCCGCATAAGCATTTCCAACAGCAAAAACTCTTTGGGTGACAATTTTACTTCATGACCCTGAGCTAGCACTTGATGTGTGACGCGATCCAGTTCTATCTTACCGACTCGAAGTGTTTCAGTAATGAGTTGCGCAGGTCGGCGCAAAAGCGCTTTGATTCGAGCTCCAAGCTCTCTAATTTCGAACGGTTTAGTCAGGTAATCATCCGCACCTGCTTCGAATCCCGACTCTTTGTCGTCTAAAGTCTTTCGACCTGTCAACATGAGGATAGGGCTCGAACATCCTTCAGATCTAGCCTTTTGCAAAATCTCGAATCCAGTCATGCTAGGCAGTTCCCAATCAAGAATAATTACGTCGTAACTATTCAGGCGAATCATCTCAAGTCCATCGGCACCATTGTCGACGGAGTCAACGGTGTGGTGCTCGCTCTGCAGCCAGTCC
>CAYTDR010000148.1:0-11872 GCA_964436185.1 uncultured Candidatus Obscuribacterales bacterium
GAGACCTCCACCGTGCCCAGCGCCTTGCGCACCTCGCGGATCTCGTCCAGCGTGATCACGCCCTTCGAGCCCTCGTCCAGCGCGTGGCGGTTGGCGCGCGAAGTCTTCTTGAGCACCAGGAGCTGCTGCGCCTCCTCCAACGCCGGGAAGTTGAGCTGAACCGCGAAGCGGTCCATCTGAGCAGCCGGCAGCGGATAGGTGCCCTCGAGGTCCAGCGGGTTCTGGGTGGCCACGAGGAAGTAAACGTCGTTGAGCTTGATGCGCGTCTTGGTGAAACCAGGGACGTTTACCCGACGCTCTTCCATCGCCTGCAAGAGGGCGGACTGCGTACGCGGGAGGGCGCGGTTGATCTCGTCGATGTGGTGAATGTTCAGGAGGGCGGTCAGGTTCGCCGGAATGAACACGAACTCGTCGCCGACCGACTTCTTCACCTCGGTGCCGACCAGGTCGGAGGGCATCGTGTCAGGCACCATCTGCTCACGGGCGTACTCGCCGTCCGTGATGGAGGCCGCGATGGTGACCGCCATCCTGGTTTTGCCGGTGCCGGGCTCGCCCAGAGCGGTGACGTGACCGTCGGCGAAGAGCGTCAGGATAGCCGTCTCCATCTGGTCGGGCAGGCCGAGGACGGAGAGGTTGAGCGCGTCCACCATCTTTCGCATCTTCTGGGGCAGCGTAGAACTGGTAGTCATGTGAGTGTCCTTGTCAGAGAACTACATGGATGCCACGCCGGAGAATCCAGCGCGGTATGGTCTGAATTTGCCGAGACTAGCTACGAGTTTGTGACGACTCGCTTGGTTAGCTCGCCTGTAGCATGAGTGACCTATAGAATCCGATGAACTTTAGCCTGACCCACGCGAGGTCTAGACTGGTTGGTAAATGGTCATGGTTGCCGGGTTTTGGCTAGTGCTGTCGGGGTTCCTTTCGTTTGAAGATTTCTTTGTTTGAATGTAATCTCATACTGCCTAAATTGGTCACAAACCACAATGGCTAAACTCAGGTTTAATTAAGGGTTTTAGCCCCGTCTGTTGCAGCAGCCTCCGCCGCTGCCGGTCAATATCGCTGGTGACGCGCATTTCGACGGCAATCTCAGAGGTCTGACCGAGCAGCCGATCGTTGCCAAGAGGGGCATTTCCTGCCCGATTTCATGCCACCATGAGTAGTTGCTGGTGTAATATCGCAACAGTTAATATCAGTATAATGTTCTGTGAGAAGCCTTAAGGAAAGCGGCTTTCGGGCAAATTTGCGATATCCGAGTTCAAACCAATTGATATTGCCGGAGGAAAAAACCTGCACCACCAATGGTGCATCGGTACAAGCAAGCCGTTTTTGACGGTTGCCGATTGCAGTGGTGGAATTGCTTATGGGGAACGGCTTGATGATTTCGCGGCTGGCGCAATGCATTATTGTGTTCGTCCCAGTAGCTCAACTGATGACGGGGGTATCACAATGCTCCGCCTCGATCAGTCGAAGACAGAACTGCGATTGTTTGCAGCCAAAGCCTCATGCGCAGGGGCGAGAGATGCCGGAAGCTCGAGCGTGCATACATCTCGGCACTGTAACTGCACTCGTTTCCCCCGCGTAGAATTAGCGACAGGCGATGGAATTTCCCATGGATAGCCAGGCGACGAATAAAACAGCTAAAAGTACCGATATTGCAAGTTTTGGTATATCGGCACGCTATCGCTAATTGGCACATCTATTTTTAGTTGAGATTAAGTTCTAGATGGTCCTCTTCTTTTATAAAAAAGCAATCTCATTTCAGCCGAACACATGAAATTCACGAGAACCTGCCTAGCTCACCTAGCTTAAGTCGGGCTCATAACCTCTTCACATATTGATATCTGCAATGGAACCAACTTTTGCGCGCATGGGAGCGTGAGCTGTATCTCCCAACCCCGCGCTAAGGCAAGCCCTACCAACTCAATTCAGTTCTTCAACCTCAACCTCCAACTTCTGCAGAAGGGCAAGTCGGCTAGAACCGTCTGGCATTTGCCCAGGTTTGATCTCGTTTGAACGTTTGCGGTCTGTGTTTCGGACCTTCAACTCGTTTGTTAATGCAGACCGACTTATCAGAGAAAGGAAACGAATGGCTTCCGAAAAGCCCAGTGAAGCGATTGACAAAGCAAGAGATGCGTTGGCCCGGCAACTCACTGACGAGACGGCATTGCTCAAAGCTTGTCTCAAGTCAGGGCGGTGGCAGTGGGCGAAGGATACAGCAGCTCGCATCGGCGATCTCGCTCGTAACCTGGATGGCACGATCTCCGGTGTCCAGGCGACCGCTCAACCGTTCCCTCGCAAGGCATGGGTGCCTCCCACTCCCGAGGAGATCAAAGAGTCTCTCCTGCGCATCATCGGCGTTCGAACACCAGTCACCAATGACGGTCCCCTGGTAGTCTGCACGTTCAACGGTCAGCACCTCAAGCCCGACAAGGTGGAACGTCTGTCTCCGCCGCTTCTCGAGCTGGTCAAGCGTGCTCACATCATCTGCGTGCAAGAGACCAACGCAGACGCTTTGCGGATTCTGGCCAAGAAAGCGCGCTACGGTATCAACGTCAGCCATCGCAACAACCGCGAACAAGCCTGTGGAATCCTGTTCCACCCGCGTGTCATGTGGCTGGGGCATGCGCCGATTTACCACGACTACCTGATGAAGGTCCCCGACCATGCAGAGATGGCAGCCAGTCTCCGGCCGGCAATCCAGCGTCGGGTGTACGACCGAGCGACCAGCCTCGTCATCGACATCATCAACTTGCACGCAAAGAGCAACGTCGGGGGTGCTGAAGAGACGCGGCCGATTCGTCGGTATCAGTTCGAGCAGTTGGTCGAAGAGCTGAAGCGTCAGGAAGCGACCTCTCCGTATGCGGCTCGGGTTCTCATAGCGGCTGCCGCCGATGCTGACAAACTCGAGGCGGAAGTAGTCGCGGCCGCCAGCGAAGCGAAGCCGGTCCTACCGGACTTTGCCGCTATGGCTGCCCTGCCGCTCGGCGCAATGATTCTCGCCGGCGACTTCAACGCGCCGCTCGAGAAGGCAGAGACCACGGAGGTTGTGCCTCTCACGGAGTTCGGCATGCTGCTGCAACGCATGGCCGACGATCGCTGGACCCACGAATGGCGTGGTCACGGCGGTCAATACGACGGCTTCTTCGTCAAAGGCATGGGTAATACGCCCCTCAAGCTCTGGAGCCCGCCAATCTCGGAAAACCGCCGAGACCGCGCGTTCTACCGCGACCTGAGCGATCACCAGCCGTCGTTCCTGGAGGTTGGCGCCTAAGCCAAATTCCCGACAGGCATGCCAGGCAAGCAAACCGGCATCAGGCAACTAACAATTTCGTTCAGCCCAGACGAGAAGCTGAACTCCACGAATCGTGTCGCTGCCGCCGGACAGGAATGCCCGTCAGCGAACTCGTCATGTACGCAGCATTGCCGCCGAACGTGAGCGGCAGTGCTGACTAATCAAAATTCTCTAACCCAGAGGGAAAGATGAATCTGACAGAAGGCGCATACCTGAAAGGTGTGCTCGAGACAGCGGAGAAACTGGAGAGAGCGCGCGCGAAGCTCTACTCGATCTCCGGCGGCAGCATGGATTCGGGGAACGTTAGGGCAGCTCGCCTGACGACCAACGAACGCATCGAGTATTTCAAGTCGCCGGAGTTTCGCGACTGGGTAGCGGCAGAAAAGAGCCACGGACGCGAGGTCTTCTGGCTCAAGGATGTCGACAAGACCCAGGGCGCAGGCGATATCTTCACGTTCTTCTTCAAGTGGCGGGCTGACAACAACAAGTTCTCGCCCGCACAGCTCAAGGTCCTGCGCACCTTCCTCCTCAGCAAGCAAAGTTGGCTCTCGCGCCAGGTGACACGGACCGGTTTCGGTCTCTTCGGAAAGAGCGGCAACCTGACGCCGCACGATGTTCTGCGCCTGTGGAAGGGCAAGGAACAAGGCGGAGAGGGCATCAACCTGCTCGACTTCTGGTTCGGTGCTTACTGGCCGTCGCAGGTCGGTTTCACCAAGGAGGAGAAGTGGGCACAGGTGACGGAGTTCGCCGCCTCGTACACGCCCAAGATCTACCCCGGCGTGACGGCAGAGAATCGAGCTCTCACCGATGCCGGCGTCAACGTCGTGATCGTGACCAACGGCGATCAGGAGCTGGCTATCGCCGCTGCTGACACGCTGGCGATCGATCCAAGGAACGTCGTCGGCTCGCGCCTGCTCTACGGTGAGGACGGCAAGGCGACCGGCTGCAACCACAGCTATGAAGTGACCGAGAAGGACTGGGTCAACAAGCCGCAGCCCGGCAAGGCACTCAGCTTCCACTACTGGCTGCATACGAACCGCGGCCGCTGGGGTTGGAACACCATCGACGAGCGGCGGCTTGTGATCGCCGGACGCGACGGTGACTCTGCCTCCACCGATGGTGGCATGATGATCCTCTCGCAGGCACCGGCCATCGGCAACTTCATGGTCGATACGCCCGACGAACCGGAACGCATTCAGCGGTTTTACCGCGTGGCGGCCAAGTATGGCTGGACTCGCGGACAGTTCTTCACGCTCGGTCAAGAGCGTTCGGTCTCAGGCCGCCTGCCTGAGTAACAGATCATGTTTACCGCGGCGGCACCAGCCGCCGCTCAACTGTTGCACCTGAGAAATCCGGTCCACTGTTGCACACGCTACCA
Organism: uncultured Candidatus Obscuribacterales bacterium; assembly: GCA_964436185.1. Taxonomy (GTDB): domain Bacteria; phylum Cyanobacteriota; class Vampirovibrionia; order Obscuribacterales; family Obscuribacteraceae; genus CAYTDR01. The sequence goes on from CAYTDR010000148.1 coordinate 4,671, forward strand.
CCGAACTTCCCCAGGTAGGTCCACCTCGAAGCATCTCAAGCGCCCCGATGCTGCCTCACCGGTAGCATCAGGGGTGCAAGAGCCGCTTCGCAACCGGCACTACATAAGGTGATGTTCAGTGGGAGAGCGGGAACCGCCCCTCTCCCACTCTAATAAATGCAAACCAGGAGAAGACAATGATTTTCAGTACTGAATTCTGGCCGTTCTGCTTGCTCTGGGCGCTTATCGCCGCTCTGGTCTCCGCCGGTGTGGCCACTCTGGGCCGCAACCGCGAGGATAAGAAGGGCTCGTCCAATGGCCCGGCGCTAGCCGCGGGGGTGATCACCTTCTTCATCGCGCTGTTCGCGGAACGATTGTTGATGTATTACATCCAGCCGTCGTTCCAGGGCAGCTTCTTCGGCTACTGGCCGGTCCTGCTCTTCGCTCTCGTGCCGGCATTCGCCGTCGCGTTGATCGCGAGCGCCGGAGGCAACGGCAAGTCGTGGCTGGCTACCATCGCGGCAGTGTTGGTTCTCTTGGGAGTTCCAGTCGTCAACTACACCTGGAACTCCTGGGGCCCGGCGAACGCTCAGCGACACGTCAATCTGCCCAAGATTCGCGTCGCCAGCCCAGAAGAGAAGATTCCGCCGACTGACCCGGACCGCATGGTCCTGGTGACCAAGTCGATCGCCGTCTTCAAGGGTCAGACCGCGCTCTCCACGGAAACGGGCATCGCCAGCCGCTACACCATCAACAAGGACACGTACACCCTGCAGTACGTGGACGGTCATCGTTACTGGATCGCGCCGCTGTCGCCGATCAACAGTGGTGACACGTTCTGGACGCCGCTCTTCGGCGGTCGCGCCACCTCGCCGGGCTATGTCGTGGTCGATGCCGAGAACCCGGGTAAGGACGCTTTTCTCAAGCTCGGCTACAAGATCAGCCTGTTCACCGACCAGAGCTGGGGCATGAATCTCGAGCGCTTCGTCTATCAGCAGGGCTTCAACGACGGGATGCTGCAGGAGCCGATCTTCGAGGTCACGGACGATTGGTCTCCGTATTACACCATCAGCTACGTCGAACGTCCCTTCGGCGGGGTTGCTGGTCGTAATGTGAAGAAGGTAATCGCCGTCAACGTGTCCAAAGAAACGCCGACCATCGAAACCTTCGATCTGGACAACAAGCCGGAATGGATCGACCGTGTCATCGCTGACGACCTGGTAACGGAATGGGCTACCGACTGGGGCATGTACGGTGGTGACTTCGCCAAGGCCACCTGGGGCAACCACTGGCGGGTGGTCTTCAACATCGACCGCACCGGGACGATGGAGCCTGCCGCCGCTCACCTCAACTACACCAAGGGCGGCCACAACGTCTGGGTGGTCGAAATGACCTCCACATCCGAAGGTGACCACACCGTGATCGGCGTCCTCGTCTTCGAGGCCGGCAAGAACGAAGGCACCTTCTACCCTGGCATCAAGGGCTTCAACGAGCCCAATAGCGCTGCGACGACAATGGTGAACGCGCGCGACAACATCAAGCACTACCCGGTGGAGAACGTTCAGCTCTACAACATCTACGGGCAGCTGACTTATGTTGCCATCTACACCTCGCCGCAGAAGATCGGTCAATCGTTCGGTGGTATCGGCATGGTGCATGCGCACTCGCAGGACGCCGCCGACGTCATCTATGCCAGCGACAAGGGCACCGCGCTGCGTCTCTACGCGACCCAGCTGGCTCGACTGAACAACGGCGCTGACGGGTCGATCTCGCAGACCGCGCTGCACAGCAAGGAGATTCGCGGTGCCATCAAGCGAATCGCTGAGCTGCCGTCCAACCAGCTTGGCGGCTCGCCGTCGTACATGTTCATCATCGAAGGGGATGCGCATACGTTCGTGGTCAGCCGCGACCAGTACATTCGCATCCCGCTCGTTCGCGAAGGCGACCAGGTAGTCTTCACCTTCCTGGAAACCAACAGCGCGGAAACGGCTGTTGACTCCTTCAAGTGCGATGCTCTCGACGGCAAGATCGAGAAGAAGTAACCCTGACTCCGGCAGCCGAAGCTCGTGGGTTATCCCGCGAGCCTATGTCGGGCTGGGCGGAGAAACTGAACAAACTGTCTAGCGCCGGATAACGGCGACTTCGGGCTCGCGGGGATTTCCTCGCGAGCCTTTCCTTTCGGTCACTTTTTTACGCTTTCGCGAGCACCACATTCGATACCGCGTCAGAGCAATGCAAAGATGCGGTATCAACGAGCTGTTTGATCAGTGCGGCCTATCACTTTCTGCCTCAATACGGAAAAATACGATATCACCGAAGCTTCGCGTGAAGTTTAGAGTCTGACATGTCTTAAACGGAGGGCATTGAGAACTACTGCTACAGAGCTTATTGACATAGCCGCCGCGGCTACCATCGGTTGTAGTAACACGCCAGTGAACGGATAAAGCACTCCCGCCGCCAGCGGGATGGTGATCAGGTTGTAGCCGAAGGCAAGAGCGAGGTTCTGCGAGATGTTTGTCACCATCGCCTGGCTCAAGCGTCTCGCCCGCAAGATACCTCGAATGTCACCGTGCAATAGAACGATCTCAGCGGTGTTCATTGCCATGTCGGTGCCAGTGGAGAGAGCGATTCCCACGATTGCTTGAGCGAGAGCCGGAGCGTCGTTGATTCCATCTCCTGCCATCGCGACCACACGTCCGTTACGAGACAACTCTTGTATCAATGCGGCTTTGCCGGCGGGAGTCTGAGCGGCGTGCACTTGCTCGATACCGAGTGCAGCAGCGATTGTCTGCGCCGCAGCAACATTGTCACCTGTTGCCAGAACCACTTCGACGGAATTCTTGCGCAGCTCATCGATGGTTTCTCTGGCTGAGTCACGAATCTTGTCCTCGAGATGGAGTACTCCGGCGAACTCACCATCGACACTGACATACGCGCGGGTAAGGCTGCCACTCCCATCTGATGAAACGTCAACACCCAGCGACTGCATGTAGGACAAATTACCGAGTGATACGCGATCCCCATCGACGTCTCCTGTAACACCGAGACCAGGCGTCGAGGAAAAGTTCACACATGGATAAAGACTTAGACCTCTGGCAATTGCACCATCTACGATGGCACCAGCAAGAGGATGCTCACTGTTCCTCTCCACGCTCGCAGCAAGCCGAAGAAGTCTATTCTCTTCTATGCCGGACGAAACACTAATAGAACCCAGACGCGGTTTGCCTTCAGTAAGCGTTCCTGTTTTGTCGATTACAAGAGTGTCAACTCGAACGAGATGTTCGAGTGCCTGAGCCTGTCGAACAAGGATGCCGGCTCTGGCCGCTTGACCGGTGGCCACGACGATAGACATTGGAGTAGCTAAACCCAGCGCGCACGGACAGGCCACCACTAGAACAGAGGTAGCAGCCGTCATAGCCTGCGCTGCGTTTCCAGTGGAGAAGAACCAGACGATTGCTGTTAGCACCGCCACCGCCACCACTGTCGGCACAAAGATTGCAGAGATCTGATCGGCCAGTTGCTGCACGGGAACGCGGCTGCGCTGGGCTTCCCCTACCAGTTGAACGATCTGTGCAAGCGTCGTACCCGCTCCTGCATCCCGCATCACCATCACAAACGAACCGTTTTGATTCACCGTTCCCTGCCAGACCGAGTCACCTTTCGCCTTGGAAACAGGCATCGCCTCGCCTGTCAACATCGCTTCGTCGACTGCGCTAGTTCCTTCGACAACATCTCCGTCAGCAGGCACCTTCTCACCCGGGCGAACGAGCAGCCGGTCGCCCTGATTCAACTGCCAGAGTGGTCGCTGAGCGTGAGTGCCGTCTTCTTCCACCACAGTTGCAGTCTCAGGCATAAGAGACAGGAGCTCTCGAATAGCGTCGGTGCTGCGAAACCGAGCCTTAGCTTCAAGCCATTGACCGACCAGAGCCAGCGTTGTGATCATCGCCGCCGATTCGAAGTACATCATATCGGTTCGCGAACCAGGCGAGACGAACGTTGCGATGGCAAGAGCAATGACACTGTAAAGATATGGAACACCGATCCCGAGAGACAGGAGGGTGAACATGTTGAGCGAGCGATTTCGAATCGAGTTCCAGCCACGTTCAAAAAATGGACGTGCCACCACAGTTACAAGCGGCGTTGCCAGCACGAGCTGAATCCAGTCGGTAATCTGCTTCTGGTCCGAATGATGAGCGCCCGTCAATCCAAGCATATGCGGCATGGACAGCGCCAGAATTGGCAGTGAAAGCGCAATGCTCCATTTCAAACTGGTCAATAGTGCCTTCTGCTCCGCACCATTGTCGAGCGCAGGAACTACAGGTACCAGCGGCATTCCACAGACAGGACAGTCGCCGGGTTCATCTTTAACGACACCAGGACACATCGGACAGATGTATTGACCCGCTGCCGCAGCCGAATTAGAAATAGCGGGATGATCGAGCCTTTGCAAACTACGTTCGCCCAGGTACGCTTGCGGGTTCTCTTGAAACTTGCTCCGGCAGACAGCCGCGCAAAAGTAATAGTTCTTTCCCTCATACTCGAGCGAATGTTTGCTGTCCGTTTTCACCGTCATGTTGCAGATCGGATCTATTGCCGTTTCCGCGACAGCCCGAATAGCACTACGGGCCAATTCGAGAGACGGTTGGTCTTGCGGGGGATGCGTCCCATGTGATTCGTGCGAGCAACACTTCTTGTCTTTATCCATGGCTTCGATTCTTACACATATAGATGGTTCTTTCATAGACCGGCAACCGTTGTCAGGCGCGGCGATCGGGCAGTCCCGCGTGCTTAGCATCTCCTCTTCACAGTCAGAGGCCAAGCGAAACTATTGCGCACCTGCGCTAAGGAGAGTCAGTGAGAAGATCGTAATATCATTACTTTTGCCTCGCTGGAAGTGGAACTATCAGAGGCTCTCGTCTTACTTTTATCAAAGTTGATACCTTCGATATCTAGAGTAACTCAGTTCCACCCAACTTAATTGTTTTCAGCTTTCACCGGACGAAAGCGCCGCAATGACTTTGAACATCACCTGACCGAAACGGACAGGGAGGGTGTGTTGTGCATGACGATGGCGTGCCGGAATCAGTTTTCAACTCTGGAAGTTCTTTCTATATTCAGCTCGCATTGCTGCTCTATCCAGCTCCCCGGAAGACAAGCTCTTCCAAAGGAGATCGTCTATGCAAAACCTGAAAATGGGTTGGATTATCGCTGGTGTCGCGCTCTTCTTCGTCGTCGCGGCCGTCATCAGCATTTACACCTCCACTCGCAATGAAGGTCGCACTCAAGAGATCGCGCTGACCAAGCAGTGGAACGATACTCAAGCAAGATACGGTCAGTTCCGCTTGTCCGTTGCCGATCAGTTGAAGATTGCGCAGGAGAAGGCTGATGCCATCAACAAAATCCTGGTTGATGCCGTCACAGGTCGCTATGACAAAAACGGAGCTGGTGGGCAAGTCGATCGACAGGCGGTGATCTCGGCAATCAGCGAGGCGTACCCTGACCTGAAAGGGCTGGATATCTTCGACCAGATCCTGACATCGATTCAGGCTGGACGTGAGCGTTTCGCCAAGGATCAGGAGAAACTGCAGGACATGCTTCGTTCCTACGATACCTGGCGAACCACCGGCGCATGGTACCACCCGACCGTCGTCGAGTGGATGGGTTTCCCTTCCGAACATCTTCAAGCGCAGGTAGGCAACCAGGTTCTCACAGGGCAAGCCGCGCTCGACAAAATGTCCATAGCCATTACCGGCGGTGACACGCGAAAGATCTTCGACTCGGGCATCGACCAGAGTCTACCGACAACTAAATAACAGTTTTAACTCTTTCACAATCGGAGCAACCGAAACATGATGACACTCGTCTTTATCGGGGGTCTTCTCGTGCTGGGCATCGGACTGATCGCAAAGTTCGTGCTCGACAAGAAGGAGTCCGAGCTGCGTATTACATGGACGGAGTATGCGATTGCATCGGCCGTCCTGTTGCTTATCGTCATTCCGATCACCTCATGGGTGGGCACCAAACTCGCCTTTGAGAACACGGTCAGTTACAACCAGTTCTTGAACGGCTACGAGAAACAGGTAGTTCGCCAGGAGATCGAATGTACTCGCGATGGTTTTTGCACTCACGAGTACGATTGCGACCCGTACACGGTGCAAGAAGCATACGACTGTGGCTACTACGAGGGCGAAGGTGAGAACCGGCACTACGTCGATAAGACCTGCTATCGCACGGTCACTAAGTATCACCGCTGTCCGTACACGGACTACGAGTACACGTACGTGATCCGCACCACGCTCGGTGACTTCACGATCGCCGAGCACTGGCTGCCCGAAGATCCTCAGAACCACCGATTTCGAGCGTGGAAGGCGGTTCCGGCAGGTCTGCCTGCAGGCGTTCCGCTGTTCTGGCAACTGTGCAAGGAACGTTTGGACCGCGATCAGCCGGGCCCGGTAACAACTCGAAGCGCTTACGAGAACTACATTCTCGCAAGCCAATACACGATTCTGCGCAAGTTCAGCCAGGACATCGAGACGTACAAGAACAGTGGGTTGATGCCGAAGATCAATCCCAACATCCACAACACGTACTATGCTGACCGCGTTTACCTGGTCGGTGTCAGTGTCCCCGGCAACTGGCAAGAGGCGCTTGGCTATTTCAACGGAGCGCTCGGACTCGAACTCGAGGGCGACTTGCACCTGGTGATCGTCGATGCCAACCAGGTTCCAAACCCGGACAACTACATCGGCGCACTGACTGCCTACTGGCAGTCGGCTGAGTTCGGTCGTGATGCGCTCTCGCAGAACGGGCTGGTAGTCGTCATCGGCACCACCGATGGAAAGACGGTCGCCTGGTCGCGAGCGAGCACCGGTATGCCCCAGGGCAACGAAGAGCTGCTCATCGAGATTCGCGACAAGCTCAAGGGCACGGCACTCACTCCTGAGGCATTGCTCGGACCGCCGACAGGAACAGTGGTCGACAACACGGTTCAAATCAAGCATGTAAACGGCTCTCTGGAGAAGCTGGTGTGGGGTCCACACAAGTTCCAGCGGCTGCAGATGCGCGATTATGAATACCTCAAGCACGAGATTGAGCCGACTGGCTGGCAGAAGTTCTGGATCTACGTGGTGATTGTTATCTTCGGTTGTATCGCCTGGGCTATCTGCATCCAGGTTGGAACGCCGGCACTGCGACGCTTGCGCAAAGATTAGTCTCATTCACTG